>JBKJLJ010000383.1:0-2647 GCA_046597015.1 Bryobacteraceae bacterium | reverse complement strand
CCGCCCGCCAACGTCCCCCCGCTCGACGAAACCCCCGCCAACGGCCGCAAACTCACCGCCCGCGAACAAGTAGAACGCCACCGCGCCAACCCCGCCTGCGCCTCCTGCCACGACCGCATCGACCCCCTCGGCTTCGCCCTCGAAAACTACGATGCCATCGGCCGCTGGCGCGCAAGCGACGAAGGCGGCCCCATCAACGCCAAATCCAAACTCTCCAACGGCACCGAACTCGCCGGCCCCGCAGGCCTCAAAGCCATGCTCCTCAGCCGCTCCGATGAGTTCGTCCAAGCCACCCTCGAGCGTCTCTTAACCTACGCCCTCGGCCGCGAACTCGACCCCCGCGACCAACCCACCATCCGCGATATCATGCGGCAAACGGAAGCCGACGGCCATCGCTTCCACGACCTCATCCTCGCCACCATTAAAAGTGTGCCCTTCCAAACCCGGCAATAAAATCATGTTTATCCAAAAGAAATTTCTCCCCCGCCGCACCTTCCTCCGCAACACGGGCATCGCCCTCGGCCTCCCCCTCCTCGACGCCATGGTCCCCGCCATGGTCGCCCAACGCCTCACCGCCGCCGCCCCCGTCCGTCGTCTCGGCTTCGTCATCTATCCTCTCGGCGTCGACCAAGCCCGCTGGCGTCCCAAGGGCGAAGGCACCTCCTACGAGTACAGCGAAGCCCTCGCCCCCCTCGCCCCCCACCGCGAAAAATTTGTCATCTGCAGCGGCCTCTCGTCGGATCCGGACCGCTCCAAAGCCGGCTTCCACGACCGCGCCCTCGCCTCCTTCCTCACCGGCGTCGAACTCACCAAAGGCAAAGTCCAAGTCGGCATCTCCGTCGACCAACTCGCCGCCCAAACCCTCGGCAAAGAAACCCCCTTCGCCTCCCTCGAACTCGCCGCGGAAAACAACAACGGCGGCGGCACCCCGATCGGCCCCGTTTTCAAAACCGCCACCACCCCCCTCCCCTTCGAATCCAACCCTCGCCTCGTCTTTGAACGCCTCTTCGGCGAAGGCGGTCGCATCGACCCCGCCGCCTCCGCCGCCCGCGACGCCGCCGATCGCAGCAGCCTCGATGCCGTCACCGAACGCATCAACGAACTCAAACTCCAACTCGGCGCCCCCGACCGCCGCAAACTCGATGAGTACGTCGAATCCATCCGCGACGTCGAACGCCGCATCCAAGTCGCCTCCCGCAAACGCCCCACCGACCTCCCGGATATGGCCCGCCCCGCCGGCGTCCCGGACTCCTGGGTCGAACACGTCAAGCTCATGTTCGACCTCCAAACCCTCGCCCTCCAAGCCGACCTCACCCGCGTCTGGACCTTCCTCTACGCCCGCGAAGCCACCTCCATCAACTACCCCCATCTCAACATCTCCATGGGCCACCACGAAATCTCCCATCACAATTTTGAGAAGGAAAAACTCGACGCCCTCGCCAAAATTAACGTCGATCAATCCCGTCTCTTCGCCTATTTCCTAGCCAAAATGGACGCGATCAAGGAAGGCAACTCCACCCTCCTCGACCACTCGCTGATCCTGTACGGCAGCAACCTCAGCGTCCCCACCTCCCACAGCCAGCGCGACCTCCCCATCATCCTCGCCGGCGGCGCCGCCGGGCGCATCGCCGGGGGCCGCTATCTCAAATTCCCCGGTGACGAAACCCCGCTCACGAATCTCTATCTCACCATGCTCGACAAAGTCGGCGTCCCCACCGAAAAACTCGGTGACAGCACCGGCCGCCTCAACCGCCTCGAGGTCTAACTCGCCATGCTCCCCGCCCTCCTCCTCCTCAGCGCCCTCTTCGAAGCCGTCCGCGCCGACGACCGCACCGCCGTCGAAAAACTTCTCCACCAGCGCGCCAACCCGAACGAACGCGAAGACGACGGCGCCACGCCCCTTGCCTGGGCCGCCATCCGCGCCAACGCCGAAATCGCCGCCCTCCTCCTCCAAGCCGGAGCCGACCCCAATCGCGTCAACGAACTAGGCATCGGCCCCTTATCTCTCGCCATCTCCAACGGCTCCACCCCCCTCGTCACCCAACTCTTAGACAAGGGAGCCAACCCCAACCTAGCCCGCGAAAACGGCGAAACCCCTCTCATGACCGCCGCTCGCCTCGGCCGGCCCGACCTCATGAAGTTGCTCTTAATCAAAGGAGCCACCGTCAACGCCAAAGACAGAAAGTACGGCCAAACCGCTCTCATGTGGGCCGCCGGAAACCCCGCCGCCGTCCGCCTCCTCCTCGAATACGGAGCCGATATCCGCGCCACCACGACCACCTGGGACGTCAAGTACACCATCTACATCCCCACCACCGCTACCCTCGGCAAAACCGGCATCCCCTGGAACAACGAAGGCGACTACATAGCGAAGAAAGGTGGCCTCAACGCCCTCTTCTTCGCCGTGCAGAAGAACGATCTAGTCTCTGCCAAGGCCCTCCTCGACGCCGGCCTCGACCCGAACTCGACCGCCGCCGACGGCACCACCCCCCTCCTCGCCGCCCTCTACAAATGGGACGAGCCCAAAGGAGTCTTCGTCCCTGGAAAAGGCGGCCCCGCCACGGCCGGCAGCTCCCAGCGTTTCAGCCCGAACGTAGCGATGGCCAACCTCCTCCTCGACCGCGGAGCCACGGTGAAGGTGGTGGAC
>JBKJLJ010000254.1:0-6157 GCA_046597015.1 Bryobacteraceae bacterium | reverse complement strand
CAAGCACTTCAAAGACTCCAGCGGCGAAGCTGGGCGCTCTGTCCGCGACATCCAATGGAAGCAACTCGCCACTTTCCTGCCCAAGCTCGATGACGACAACGTCGCCAGCCTCCACGCTATTCCCCAAACCCTAGTCGCCGGGGCAGTCGTCTACCAGCAAAACAACTGCGGTGCCTGCCATTTCATCAACGGCGCCGGGATGAAGACCGGTCCGCCGCTCAATGGTGTCGCCAAACGCTGGGATCGCAAGTGGATGGAAGAGCACTTCATCGACCCGGAAAGTAAGTCTCCCGGCACCATCATGCCCGCCTATAAGTTTTCCCCGGCCGACATGACTGCGCTTCTCGATTATATGATGTATTTAACCGATTAAATGCATCCGATTCCTCAGTGAGCCGCGTAACCGAAACTGACCTGACGCCCGATCGCGAATGGAATCCCCTGATCAGCTTGATTGCCACAGGGGATCCGGTCGCACTTTCTGAACTCCATGCGCAGGCGGAGCGGTATGTGACAACTATTGTGGCCCGGGTCGTCCGCAACGAAGCGGAAGCGGAGGAGGTCGTCAACGACGTCTTCCAACAGGTATGGAAGTTGGCCAAACATTATGACCCCGTCCGCTGCAATGCTCACGCCTGGATCGCGATGATGGCGCGCAGCCGGGCACTCGATCGGTGGCGGACCGTGGCCTCGCGTACGCGCCTCATCGATATCCAGGAACACCTGCCGGAACATCCGACGGCTCCGGCCAGTAGCCCCGAAAATCTCGCGGTCGATCGGCAAACCCGCCTCTCTATCCGCTCCTCGCTGGAGCAATTGCCTGTCGAACAGCGCGAGGCCATTCAACTCGCCTTCTTTGAAGGACTGAGTCACGCCGATGTCGCCGAAAGGTCCGGCCTCCCGCTCGGCACCGTGAAAACGCGGATCCGGCTCGGGCTGCTAAAATTGCGCGAGCAATTGCCCGTGTCTCGTCCCATCCCTCATGGAGCCGCGAATTGAACCCAGAATCGATCCGCGACCAAGCCTTGCGCTACGCCTCCGGCGAACTGAGTCCGGAAGAGTGCGATGCGTTCGAAGCTCTGCTGGCTGCCGGTGACCCCATCGCGACCGCCGAAGCCGGTGCGTTCCTCGATATCGCCGAAGCGCTGCTGCCGCCCGCTCCGCTGCCTCCGGGATTCCGCGTCCTCCGTCAAAAGGAGAACCAATCCCGCCCCACGCCCTACCCCGGCGTCACCGTCGAGGTTCTGCACCTCGATCGGAAGGCCCGCACGATCACGACGATTCTGACCCTCGAACCGGGCGCGGAGTACCCGTCCCATCGGCACACCATCGCCGAACAATGCCTCGTGCTTTCCGGCGACGTCTGGTCCGGCTCGCTCGAACTCACGGCCGGCGACTTCCAGGTGGCCGCCCCTGGTTCGACCCACAACATCATTAGCTCCCGCGGCGGATGCCGCCTGCTGCTGATCTCCGGCATCCACGACGAAATTCTGGCCTAGCGTTTAAAGACGGTTGTATCGGGGTGGTACCGCTGCCAATCGAACCAGTAGTCCTTCAGCATGGGAATCGCTTTTAGACATCGTCCGTCCCCCGTGCACCCTTGGAAGTTCCAGGTCGACCCCGTCGCGGCGTCGATCATTGCCCCAGTCTCCGGTTGCCGATAAAAATCGGAGTCCACGGCGAACGCCCGCACCGAGCGACCATCCGGCCCCACCACCAGCATCACCCCTTGGTCCATCACCAATTTTTCGGCCAGCACCCGGTCGACCGGAAACGCCCGGCTCCGGCCGCCGTGGGTCAGGCCGAACATCAATTCGCGCGGTGGGCGGCCCGTCGCCGTCGTATCGACGACGGTCCTCGCGCGGCCCATAGCCGTCTCCCAGTCTTTATCCTCGTACTGGTTCGCGCTGGCCGCTACCGGCTTCAAGACGGTCCCATCCGGATGCTCCTCTCGCCACAGCCCAAAGCTCAGCTCGTCACTCTGCACGAGCTCCAACTGCCGCCCCCGCAGCGGCCCGGAAACGGCCAGGCCGCTGATCTGCTGCCAAAACGAACCCGTCTCTTCATCCCGCATCAAAAAATTCTGATTGTTGATGCCGGCTAGATGGAACGTTAACGGGCGTCCATCCATCTCCCGTTTCCACACGAGACCCGTGTGACAGAGCGTTCAATAGGTGACCACCACCGGCGAACCCGCCACCCAGTCGTTGGCAATGTGATGGTAGCCCATCATGCGAATGGCATAGGCTCGGGACGTCGGCCCGAAGGTCACGGCCAGCACCATGTCGTCGGCATCCACCTTCGCCTGGCTGGCCGGCAGCGTGCCCAGATCGTCGATCGGCCGGAACATCCGTTCGAAAATATTTACCTGCCCCGCCGCCGCGAACACGGCCGTCAAAAGCGGCAACACCACCGCGGCCTTGTGAATCCGCGCCCAAAATCGAATCAGCAGCGCCACGCTAGCCACTGCGCAGGCGATGGCCAACATCGGCCCCCAAGCGCGGACCACCAGCGCGATCGCTAGCTCGGTCGCTCCTTGCGCCCGAAACGGCCGGATTACGTACATCGGATACGCGACGCAGCCGAACGCCACCGCCGTCAATAGCGCCAGCCAACGGATCATTGGCCCACCGCCGCCTGCTGAAACGCCATCCGCACCGGCGAATCGTCGGAGTTCGCAAACCCCGCCCGCTGCACCATCAACAGCAGCGCCACACCCTTGGTTGGGTCGATCCAAGCTTGTGTCCCGTACGCGCCGCCGTGGCCATGCGACCCCGGGCTCAACATCGCCGTCACTCCCTGCGGCTCCCGTACGACGCACCAGGCGAGCCCCCAGCCGTGCCCCGGCGTAAACCCGGTCTTCAGGTCGCCCGATTGTAAGGTCGTCATCTGCCGCACCGATTCCGGCTTCAGGTACCGCTTGCCGTCGAGCGTCCCCTGGTTCAAAATCATCCGCTGGAAGCGCACGTAGTCGGAGGCGGTGGAGAACAACCCGCCGTTCGCGGCCGGAAACGGCTCCGGGTCGAACCCCGCGGGCAGCGCGGCGGCCACCAGTTTGCCCGTGTCTTTGTCGCGTTTGACGGGGGCCACCAGCCGCAGCTTCTGTTTCGCGGTCGGGAAGAAGGTCGTGTCCTTCATGCCAAGCGGCTTGAAGAGCCGTTTGGCCAGGAACTTGTCGAAGGGCATTCCGGAGGCGACTTCCACCAGGTGCCCCAACGTGTTGATCCCGGATTGGCAGTACTTCCACTGGCTCCCGGCCGGAAACTGCAACGGCTTGCTGAGGTAAGCCGGGATCAGATCGCCCAGCTTTTTTGCCGCGGCCCATTCGGCGGGCGTCGCCTCGGCCAAGCCGGACGAATGCGTCATCAGGTGCTTGATCGTGATTTCGGGGTACTTCGAGAAGGCCGGGATGTGCTTGGCCACCGGGTCGTCGACGGAGAGCTTGCCCGCTTCCTGCAGCATCAGAATCGCGGTGCCCGCCACCGGCTTGGTCATCGAGGCGATCCAGAAAATCGAGTCCGTCTTCACGTTGCCGATGGCCGCGAGATGGGTGACGCCCGTTTTCGTAGCGATGGCCGTGACGGCGCCCGGGACCTCTTGCGCGTCGATCATCTTCTGCATGGCGGCGGCGATGGCCGCGTCCTGACCTAGCAGCGTAAGCGGAGCGACGAAAAAAGCGAGCAAAGGGCGCATTGGGCAAGCGTATCATGAAGACTGGATGCAGCAAGACTGGACGAAATTGCGGGTGTTCCCGCTCGCCGAACGCAAGAGTTTAACCCGGGTCGAGGAGATCCTCATCGACCCCGCCAGCCCTCCCGCCTCAGCCCCGCCAAGCGTTACCGCTTGTGCCAAAGCCGTCGCCGCGGCGCGCGCGCGCGGGGCCGCCGTGGTGCTCTTCTACGGGGCCCATCTGCTGCGTAATGGCGCGGCATTGATTCTGGACCAGATGATGGCGAACGGTTGGATCACCCACATCGCTACCAATGGCGCCGGAACGATCCACGACTGGGAGTACGCCTGGCTGGGCCGGTCCACCGAAAGCGTGGAGCAAAACGTCGCCACCGGGACGTTCGGATCCTGGGATGAGACCGGCCGGAACCTTCATTTGGCGCTGTACGCCGGGGCGCTGCGTGGGGAAGGATACGGGGTGGCGCTCGGCCGCATGATCGCCGAGGACGGCGTTACCTTGCCGTCGCCGGAGGAACTGGAGCGGCTGATCCTCGCCGAACCGCGCCACCCCCTTACGGCCGCCCGCGCGGACCTGCTCGCCGCCGGTATGCCGTCGGGCCGGGTCGCGATCGACCACCGCTGGAAACACGCCTCGATTCTTTATCACGCGTTCCAGCGCGGCGTTCCGGCCACGGTTCATCCCGGGATTGGCTACGACATCATCGCCAACCATCCGGCCTTCAACGGCGCGGTGGTGGGACGCGCGGCGGGGCTCGATTTCCGGCTCCTGGGCGATTCGGTCGAAGGGCTCGACGGCGGCGTCGTGCTGTCGGTAGGCTCGGCGATCATGGCGCCGCAGGTGTTCGAGAAGACGCTCAGCAACGTGAACAATCTCCGGCTCGGCACCGGACGGCCGATCGTACAGGACCATTCCATTTACGTCGTCGACCTGCAGGACGGGGGCGGCTGGGACTGGACGCAAGGCGAGCCACCGAAGACGAATGCGGCCTACTACCTGCGCTTTTGCAAGAGTTTTTCGCGCATGGGTGCACCTATGCACTACGTCCAGTGCGACAACGTCGCCTTCGTGCACAACCTGTATCGCGAGCTAGGCCGGCTCGTCGCCTAGCCGGCGGTCGTGGTTTAAGTAATTTCGAATGTAGTCGGCCACCGAATCGGTCAGCGGCGTGATCGCGGCGTCGTAGCCCGTCGACCGCAGCCGGTCGATCGTGGCCAAGGTTCGATACTGATACTTTCCACGCAGCTGATCCGGCATCGGGATGAACTCGATGTTTGGCTCCAGGTCGAGCGCGGCGAAGATCGCCCGGCCGAGGTCGAGCCAAGTGTGGGCCTGCCCCGAACCGAGGTTATAGAGCCCCCCGGCCGTGGCGCTGCCCGCCAGATGGATCGTCATCGCCACGGCGTCCTTGACGTATAAGAAGTCGCGCTGCTGGCAACCGTCGGCGAAGTCCGGCCGATGACTGCGAAATAGTTCCAGCTTCCCTGTCGACCGGATCTGGTTGAAGGCCTTGTGGACGACGCTTCGCATGTCGCCCTTATGGTCTTCGTTCGGCCCAAATACGTTGAAATACTTCAACCCTACAACTTTGTCCGCCCAACCCGCGCGCAGGGCGTACTGATCGAACAGGTGCTTCGAGTATCCGTACATGTTCAGCGGCCGGAGCGAGTCGATGGGGAGATCCTCCCTGAAGTCGTCCTCGCGAGCGCCGTAAGTGGCCGCCGAGGAGGCGTAAACGAACCGGGCACCATTTTTCAGCGCCCAATGCGCCAGGGTCTTCGTGTAGTCGAAGTTGTTCCGCATCAGAAACGCGGAATCTTTCTCGGTGGTCGCCGAACAGGCCCCCAGATGGTAGACCGTGTCGATGTCGTCCAGCGACGGCAGCGCGGTCAGCAAGTCGTCCGCGTCAATATAGTCGAGGAACCGCAGCGGCACCAGATTGCGCCACTTTTCCGTGAGATCCAAGCGATCAGAGATCAGGATCCGATGGTAGCCGAGCCGGTTCAACTGCCAAACGATCGCGCTTCCAATCATGCCGGCTCCGCCGGTAACCAATATGCGGCGGGTTAAATCCATAGCGATGCGATGGTCGGGGCGAGAGGATTCGAACCTCCGGCCTCCTGGACCCGAACCAGGCGCTCTACCAGGCTGAGCCACGCCCCGAAGAAATTAGGATAGCGCGGATTGCCCCCAAACAGCAACAGCAAGCCTGCGAGAATTAGAAACTGAACCATGAAAATCGCCTTTTTCAATACCAAGCGGTACGAGAAGCAAGCATTTGAAGAGGCCAATCGGGAAGGCGATCACGAATTCGTCTGGATCGATCTCCCGTTGCGCGGAGCCACGGCGCAGTTGGCGCAGGGCTGCGCCGTGGCCTGCGTGTTCGTCAATGATCAGGCGGACGCCGCGGCGGTTGCGGCGCTCGCGGCCGCCGGAGTGAAGATGATCGCGGCCCGGTCGGCCGGCTTC
>JBKJLJ010000363.1:0-5716 GCA_046597015.1 Bryobacteraceae bacterium | reverse complement strand
CGAATAAGAACGAGGGCCTCGTTTGGGCTGCCAACGGCGCAGGTTCTTATATCTCGACGCCGGTTGTCTACGGCGACCACATCTACCTCGGCAACACGAATGGCGTCCTCCGCTGCTTGAACGCCAAGACCGGGGAGAAGCTCTACGAAGAGCGACTGTCGCCCGATGCGCAGATCTACGCCTCGATCGTCGCCGCCGACGGCAAGGTTTTTGTCCCCTCTCTCGATGGTGACGTCTATGTCATCAAGGCTGGTCCGAAGTTCGAACTCCTGGCTCGCAACCACATGGGTGAACCGTGTTTTGCAACGCCCGCGATTTTGAAAGGGACCATCTTTTTCCGCACCACCGAAAGCCTCGTGGCTGTGGGATGACGATCGACCGTAGAGAACTGCTTTCAGCCTTGGCGGCTACGGCCCTGGCCTCCGCCGCATGGGAAGCCGGCGGAGTTGTCCACATTCTGCCCACCGCCAATGACCGGCGTTTTCTGATCAAGGTCTCTTTCCGTCGCCAGCAGGATCGCACCCCGCTGCTCAGGGTCAACGGCCGCCTCATCGCTGGCAAGCCAACCGACTCCGGCGGCCTCTTCTGGTCCTTTGACGTCGATCAACTTCAGCCCGCCCGGCCCTATGATCTCCAGCTTCTTTCCGCGGCCAAGAAGGCTCTGTGCGCCCCCTGGAGCCTGAAAACCCTACCCGATCCTGATGCCCGCCCCCAACGCCTTCGCCTGCTTATTTACACCTGTGCCGGCGGCGATGAACGCCTCTTTGCGACCAGCGGAAAGAAGAACTACCTTTCGTTCGAGCAACGCGGCCGCCTGCTCGACCGTGCCCTTTCCTTCCAGCCCGACGCCGTCATCGCCAACGGCGATCATATCTATTGGGACCTCCGCCAGGGCACTCACCCGGCTCGCTACACCGCCTCCGCCGTCGAAGCCACCGGCCATTTCGATCGCCGCCTGCCAGTCCTCGGCACCCCGAACGAAGCCGTCCTCCGCCACGTCGGCGACCAACAAATCGCCAATCTTTACGGCACCCGCCTCCGCGGTCTGCCCGTGTTCTTCCTCCAGGACGATCACGACTATTTCGAAAACGACGACGCCGACGCCGAGATGGTCACCTTCCCCCCAGACCATTTCATGCTCCAGTTGGCCCGCGCGGCCCGGCGCTTGTACTATCCCGAATTCCTGCCGGTGCGCACGCAGCCGCTGGGCCTGCCCGGCTCCTCAGCCGCTGACACCCCCGCCGGCTCCGGCGAAAGTTTCGGCACGCTCCGCTTCGGTCGCTTGGCCGAACTCCTGCTCTACGATTGCCGCCGTTACCTAACGCTCGCCGGCCCCAACGCCCTCGTCATTCCCCGCGAAGCCGAGGAATGGATCATGGCCCGCATGTCCGACCCCGCCCTCGACCATCTCGTCCACATTCCGTCGCAGCCGCCCGGCTGGAGTGCCGGCAAATGGGGCGACTGGTACCCGGACATTCTCGCGGCAGACGGCAACTTGACCATCAACAAGCCGAAACCCTATTGGCAAACTGGCTGGCTGGCCCAGCATGATCGCCTGATGAAGGCGGCCTCGGCCCAGCGTCAGCGAACCCCGTTGTTCATTAGCGGCGACATGCATTCGATCGCCGAAGGCTACATCTCCCGCTCGGGACAAGTTGACCTGCGCGCCAATCCTGTTGTCTCCATTCTGCCCGGGCCCCTGGGTACCGGGCAAAGCTGGCCCTCCCGCGCCAGGGGCGTCCGAGCCGTCCCGCCCCATCATTTGGCCATTGACGAAAAGCAGTCCTGCCTTGAAGAAAACGGTTTCCTCCTGTTAGATTTCTTCCCTGAAAAGGCCGTGGCGAAGTATTTCCGCTGGAGACCGGAGATGGGTGACGAAAGTCTCTCCACCCTGGCTCCCTTCCGCGAAACGGAAATGCGCAGACCGTCATAACGAATTTACTAACACCGCAAGGCAATTAAAATATTATGAAGATCCTCTCGCTTCTCCTCGTCAGCGCTTTGCTGCCGCTGGCAGCGCAAAACATCCGCTCCACGGTCACTGGCCGCATCACGGACGCCTCCAACGCCGCCGTCCCCGCCACCACGATCACGATCACCAACACAGACACCAATCAGAAGCGAACGGTGCAATCGACCGGCACCGGCGACTACGTCCTGCCGCAACTCGAACCCGGACCCTACACCCTCACCGCCGAACGCGATGGCTTCCGCCGCGAGGTTGTCCGCAAGATCGTCCTCGAAACCGGCCAGGACGTCCGCGTCGATATCAGCCTCAAAATTGGTGCCGTCACCGAGTCGATCGAAGTGGAAGCCACCGCTCCTTTGATCAACGCGGATAACTCCAACATCGGCGGCGTCGTCGAGCAGCGCAAGATCGTCGAACTGCCCCTCAACGGCCGCAACTATCTTCAACTCGCCGCCCTCCAGCCCAACGTCCTGCCGGCCGTCCAAGGTTCCGCCAACGCCAGTCGTGGCGGGCTCAACATCGCCGGTGCGAACGAGGTTTCAAACCTTTACATCAAGGACGGCATCGACAACAACTCCGCCTCTGATGGAGCCAGCCACACGCCCATCCTCGACTCCGTCCGCGAATTCAAAGTGCTCACCGGAACGTATTCGGCCGAATATGGCCGCGCCTCCGGAGCGCAGGTGATGGTCACCACCAAGTCCGGCGCCAACGATCTCCACGGCTCCCTGTGGGAGTTCCACCGCAACTCTGCCTTCGACGCCCGCAACTTCTACGCCCCCAGTAAACCGCCCTTTCGCCGCAATCAGTTCGGCGCCGTCACCGGGGGCCGTCTGCGTCGCGATAAGACGTTTTTCTTCCTCGGCTACGAAGGCCAACTCCGCGGCCAGCAGGATTCGAGCCGGGTCAATCTCCCCTCGACCGCCTTTCGCAACGGCGACTTCAGCGCCCTCACGACGCCCCTCCGCGACCCGCGCAACGGCAACACCCCGTTCCCCGGCAACCGCATTCCGCAAAGCGCCTGGAGCCCCCAAGGCGTAGGTCTTCTCGCTCTCTATCCCCAGCCCAACACGACCGGCGTGCAGAACTTTTCGACCGCCGCCGCGACCAAAAACGAAGCCCACCAATTCATGGTTCGCGGCGACCATCGCTTCTCGGAAAAAGATAGCGCCTATCTCGTCTACGAATGGCAGGATAGCGGCGGCCGCTCGCCGCTGGCTGGCGTTGGCCTGCCCGGCTACGGCACTCTCAGCAGCTCCGGCACCCAGCACGCGGTCGCCAATTGGACCCACATCTTCTCCCCCAAATGGCTCTCGGAAGTTCGCGTCGGCTACTCCCGCTTAAAGGTTCTCAACCTGCAAGAAGATTATGACGTGGACGTCGTCAATCGCCTCGGCATCCAGGGCCTCACCGACGTCGGCAAAACCCCGTTCAACAACGGAGCCCCGCGCCTTTCCATCACCGGTTTCGGCGCCCTCGGCGGCGGCACGAGTCAACCCCAAGGCCGCGCCGAAAATACCTATCACTACGTCGGCACCATGACCTATGTGCAAGGCACCCACACCTTCAAAATGGGCGGCGACTATTTCCGCTTTCTCTACAATTCGTTCAACACCTCCACCGGTCGCGGCAGCTTCAGCTTCGATGGCCGCTACACCGGCAATTCGGTCGCCGACCTCCTCATCGGTCTGCCCTTCCAGGCCAGCCGCGCCCTTGGCGAACCGTTCCACAACGCCGTTCTCATTTCTTCCGGCGCCTACTTTCAAGACGATTGGAAGATCACCCCGCGCCTCACCCTGAACCTCGGCATCCGCTATGAGCTCTATCCCGCGCTCACTGAGCGCGTCGACAAGCTCTCCAGCTTCGACCCCAGCACGAACACTCTCATCGTCGCGGGTGGCCGCGAGGCCTATCTCGGCCCCGGCGGCCGCGTGCTCATCCGCCCCCGCGCCGACGTCGGCCGTCAGGTGTACAAAACCGACTTCAATAATTTCGCGCCCCGGCTCGGTCTCGCGTGGCGTCCGGCCAACTCCGGCAAAACCGTCATCCGCGCCGGATTCGGCATGTTCTATGACATTCAGATGGTCGGCAACGGCATCACGCCGCTTTCGCGCAGCACCCCGTTCCGCGAGGCCCAACAGGCCGGCCCGTTCTCTCCGCCCTTCCTCACCAACTTGCGCGACATGTTCAACCTCACGACCAGCACCCCGGTCGTCCCCGGTATTCAACGCGATATCAAGACGGCCTACATTCAGCAATACAGCTTCGGCGTGCAGCGCGAACTGCTGCGCAATGTCGTGCTCGACGTCACCTACATGGGCTCCACCGGCCGCAAGCTCCCCGTCGGGCTGAATATCAATCAAGCCCTCCCGGGCGCCGGCACGGTCAACAGCCGCCGCCCCTATCCGGGCTGGGGAGGCATCTCCGGAGGCTTCATCACCTCCGGTGCCAACTCCAACTTCAACTCGCTCGCTACGCGCCTGGAACGCCGTTTTGACGCGGGCCTCAGCCTGCTCGCCAGCTACTCCTGGTCCAAGTCGATCGACTACACCCCCGGCGTTGCCACCGAGGACAACGCGGCCCCGGCCTTCGCGCAGAACGGCCGCAACCTAGGCGCCGAGCGCGGCGTGTCCACTTTCCATTCGCCCCATCGCCTCGTCCTCTCGGCCGTCTATTCGCTGCCCTTCGACAAGGTCGCGGGCGGTAACCGCTTGTTGAAGGCCGTTCTCTCCGGCTGGCAGACCACCGGCATCTTCACCGCCATGGCCGGGCGACCCTTCACGATCACCTCCGGCCGGGATGAAAGCAACACCGACGGCGGAGCCGATCGTCCCAATGCCATCGGCGATTGGCGCGTCGCTAACCCCGGCCCCGACCGCTGGTTCAACCCCTGCACCCTCCTCGCCAACGGCACCCGGCGCAACTGCCAAGCCAACGATACGCCCGCCTGGCAGATCAACGCGATCAACACCTTCGGCAACGTCGGCCGCACCACCATGCGCGGTCAAACCGCACTCAACGTCGACGCGGGCCTCTTCCGCAAGGTAAACATCACCGAACGGATCTCCGCCCAATTCCGCGTCGAGGCCTTCAACCTGGCCAACCGCGCAACCTTCCTCCTCCCCATCGGCAACGCGGCCAGCCCCGCCTTCGGCACCATCACCGGCGCCGTTTCCAGCGGTGACTTCGGAGCCCAACGGCAGTTCCAGTTGGCGTTGAAGATCGGTTTTTAATCCCATGTAAAATGGCAGTCGACATGGTCTTCTTCCGGCTCGCCATCCCGTTCGCTCTCTGCCTTGCCCCGGCTCACCTGCCGGGGCAAGCTGCGTTTGACGTCGTGCAGAAATACTGTCTGGCCTGCCACTCCACCGCCAAACACACCGGCGACCTCGACCTCGAACGCTTCGCCTCCCCGCCCGAAGTTCTCAAACATCCCAAAGTTTGGCAGTCCGTCATCGAGCAAGTAAACCTCGGCGAAATGCCGCCCAAGGCCATGCCCCAGCCCACGCCGGCCGAGCGAACCCGTCTGCTCACCTGGGTCCGCGGCACGCTCGCTCAGGCCGCCCAAGCCCGCGCGGGTGACCCCGGGCCCGTCGTCCTCCGCCGCCTCAACAACGCCGAATACACGTTCACGATCCGCGACCTAACCGGCGTCCCCACCCTCGACCCCGCAAAAGAATTCCCCGCCGACGGGGCCGCCGGAGAAGGCTTCACGAACACCGGAAATTCGCTCGCCATGTCCCCCGC
>JBKJLJ010000362.1:0-2909 GCA_046597015.1 Bryobacteraceae bacterium | reverse complement strand
ACCATCGCTTAAACTCCCTTCAAACGCGCGACTGACCGCTCGCGGCCCATCGCCATGAATAAATGGAACGCGCTCGGCCCCACCGCCTGCCCCGTTAACGCCGCCCGCGAACCGTTGATCAACACCCCCGGCTTCACGTCCTTCTCCGCCGCCAAATCCCGCAGAATTTTCTCGACCGACGCTTCCGTAAACTCCCCCGACGCCTCAATCCTCGCCCCCAACTCCCGTAGCAACTCCCGCGCTTGCGGCTCGTCCAGCCGCTCCCCCGCCGCCTCTTCCATCGCGAAATCATCCGCAAAATACGGCCGGCCCTTCACCGCGAAATCATGCAGCGAGGTATATCGCGCTCGAATCGTCTCCACGATCAATCCGAACCGCTCCTCCGGAATCGCCAGCCCTGCAGCCTCGATCCGCGCCCGCACCATCGGCAACAGCTCTTCTAATGCCACCGTCCGCAAATGCTGTCCATTCAGCCACTGCGCCTTCGGGTCAATCGGGTCAGCCTCGGAAAAATTCACGACCGCATTTGACCGGTTCACCCCGCCGAACGTAAACGTGTCGATCAACTCCTGCCGCGACATCTGCTCCCGATTGTTCTTCGGCGACCAGCCCAGTAAACACAAAAAGTTGATATACGCCTGCGGCAAAAAGCCGGCATCTCGATACGTCGTCACGCTCACCACCGGCCCATGCTTCCGCTTCGAAAGCTTCGCCCCGTCCGGCGCAATCAGCAGCGGCAAATGCGCAAACTTCGGCTTCACCCCGCCCAGCGCTTCAAAAATCAACACGTGCTTAAACGTGTTCGTCAAATGGTCCTGCCCGCGAATGATGTGGTCGATCTTCAGGTCCACATCGTCCGCGCACGAAGCCATGTGGTACGTCGGCATTCCGTTCGAACGCAACAACGCAAAGTCCTCAATCTCGTCCGCTTTCTTGTACTGGTCTCCGAACACGGAGTCTTTAAACTTCACAGCTTTGTTCTCGCCGCGCGGCACTCGAAACCGCACTACAAACGGCTCCCCGGCCGCGGCCCGCGCATCGGACTCCTCGCTCGTCAACTCCAGCATCCCCGGATGAAACAGCCAAGGCCCGGAGTCCTCTTGCTTCTCCTCCTCCGTCTGCGCCGGCGTAAAGTCCCGATAGGCAGCCCCGGCCGCCAGAATCCGATAGGCCATCTCCTTGTGCAGGTCCAGTCGTTCGGACTGCCGGTAATACTCGTCCCAGCTCAACCCGAGCCAATTCAGCCCGTCGAAAATCGAATCAATCGACACCTGCGTATTCCGCTCGATGTCGGTATCATCGAGCCGCAAAATCATGGTGCCGTTGTTCTTCCGGGCGTAGAGCCAGTTGAAGATAAACGTGCGAGCCGAACCAATATGCAGGTATCCGGTCGGGGAGGGAGCAAAACGAACGCGAGGCATCAGCTTCCAGAATACCAACCACCCCTTAAACTAAGGTGTGGAATCGTTTGATGTCTTGATCGCCGGTGGCGGACCCGCCGGCCTCGCCGCCGCTCGTTCCGCCGCCTCGCGCGGCCGATCCGTCCTCCTCGTCGAACAAAACAAGGAAATCGGCGGCCCCATCCGCACCTCGGGCGGCAGCTTCCGCAGCGAACTCCGCCCCCTCAACATCCCCGACCGCTTCTCCCATCCCATCCGCCGCCTCCGCTTCCTCGCCCCCACCGTCGAAGCCGTCTTCCCCTACGACCAACCCGACCTCTGCGTCCTCGACGTCCGCGGCCTCTACCAATACCTCGCCGAACAGGCCATCGCCGCCGGCGCCCAACTCCGCCTCTCCACCGCCGTCACCGGCCTCCTGGAAGCCGGCGGCCGCGTCACCGGAGCCACTGGCCGCAACCCTCTCAACCAAGCCGTCGCCTGGCAAGCGGCCACCACCATCGACTCCACCGGCCACCGGTCTGTCCTCCTCAACGCCCGCTTCCGCCGCTTCGGCGTCGGCGCGGAGTACGATCTCTACGCCCCCCACTGCGACCAGGGCGACATGCTCCTCCTGGTCGGCAGTCGCGTCGCCCCCACCGGCTACGCCTGGGTCTTCCCTTGGGGCAACCATCGCGTCCGCATCGGCGTCGGCCTCCACCATGGAGCCCCCGGCGACTCCCCCCACCATCCCCTCCCCTACCTCGACCGCCTCGTCAGCGAAGCCGCCAACTACGGTGTCGACCTGCGCGGCGCTCAACCCATCGAATACCACCACGGACTCATCCCCGCCGAAGGCGTCGCCCCCCAACTCTCCCGGCCCGGCCTCCTCGCCGTCGGCGACGCAGGCGGGCAAGCCTCCACCCTCGTCGGCGAAGGCATCCGTTGGGCCATCCAAGCCGGGCGCTTGGCAGGCGATCTAGCCACCACCACTGAGGAAGCCGACTACCCAACCCAATGGCTCGCCGCCCAAGGCCGCCACCTCGCCCTCGCCCACGACATCAACCGCCGGATGACCACCTGGGACGACGCCAAATGGGATCGCCGCATCGCCATGATCCAAGGCCTCCCCACGGCCCATTTCAACACGCTCCTAAAGACCGACTTCTCCCCCGCGGCCCTTCTCCACCTCGCTTGGAAGAACCCGTCCCTCTGGGCCACCGGCTTCCGCGAACTAGCCGGACGCTTAAGTCTGAAGGCGTAGGAAGCGGCATGCCCCCTACGCCCTCCACTCCCAGGTTCTAGAACCGCAGCCGCATCGATAGAATCACTCGCCGCGCCTGCACCTGCGCTCCGCCGATCGTCCCGAAGCTCGCATTGTTCTGAGCCCCGGTGGCAAAGTTGTACGTTAACGTCGTGTTCGGATTGTTCGGATTGAAGTGGTTCAGCGTGTTAAAGGTCTCCGCCCGGAATTCGAGCGTCCGCGTCTCCACCTTGCCAATCTGGAACAGCTTCGCCATCGACAGGTCCAGG
>JBKJLJ010000777.1:0-7003 GCA_046597015.1 Bryobacteraceae bacterium | reverse complement strand
GGAGGTGCTGATGCCGGGCAGAATGCTGGCCAGGTCGTAGACATTGCGGCCGTTCAGCGGAAGGTCGTTGACGCGGCGGTTTTCGACGGTGCCGCCGATTTGCACGTCACGGGTTTCGACGACGGGGCTAGCGCTCGTCACCTCGACCGATTCAGAGACAGAGCCCACTTCGAGCCGGATATCGAATTTCAGATTGCTATTGATGTTCAGCGTGATCCCGTCGCGGACGGATTTCTTGAAGCCCATGCTCTCGGCTTCCAGGCGGTAAACGCCCGCCGGGAGAGCGGGGAACAGGAAGTCGCCTTGGGCGTTGGCCGTAGTTGTCTTGCTGAGTCCCGTGGCGGTTTCGGTGACCCGGAGCGGGGCGGCGGGGATGGGCGCGCCGGAAGGATCGGTAATCGTGCCGAAAAGTGCGCCGGTAGTCGATTGGGCGTGGATGGCACCGGCAAAGGCGAGGAACAACGAGAGGAAGCGCATCTAATTCGACAGTAGCAGGAAGTCGAAAGCGGCCGCAGTAAGGCCCGCCTTCGGTTGCGGGACAGATGGGAGTTTACCGCGTATCATGGCTTCAAGGGTCAGACCGCGCTCTGCCTGCTGCAATTCGGCCTCAAACTTTACTTTTACAAGGTGGACACCCCCATGCCCCAGTCCAACAGACGGAGCTTCGTCGCGGCGCTGACCGCAGGCGCCCTCGCGGCCCGGATGCCGGCGCTGGCGCAAACCGTAGCTGGCGAATACAATCTCTACGCCGGCAGCACCCACGCCCATACCTCCTACACCTGGTCCCATGGCGAACAGTTTGAAAGAAGCAACTGTGCGGGGATTCTGACCTACGGCCCCAAGCCCGGATCCGACGCCTTCGGATGGACCGCGGGCGAGCGGCTCAAGGAAGGCTGCGCCGGAATCATGGTAATCAATGGCTCCCAGGTGCCCGGTCCGGCGATGAAGATGAAAGCGGATTGGGAGAAATACCAGGGTCCCCCCGCGGAACACTACCGGGTTGCGAAGTCGCTGGGCTACGGGTTCTACACCGTATCGGACCATTCCCGGGAAGCGGTCTTTCAGCCCACCGGTTCAGAGAACGAAACTTGGCGGAAGCTCAAGCGCCAAGCTGAGACATCTTCGGACCGTAACTTCGTCGCGCTCGCCGGCTTCGAGTTCAGCGAGAATGACGGCCCCGGCGGCACCGGCCACATCAATGTCATCAACTCCGCTGGGATGATAAATGCCCTTGCTCCCGGTGTTGACCTTCCGGCCTTTTACCGCTGGCTCGGCACAGCGCAGCCCCACGGCGACGGTCCGGTAGTCGCGAGCTTCAATCATCCCGGACCAGAGCAGTACCGCAGCTGGGCTGACCGCGATCCCCGGGTCACCGAAGTGATCACGATGCTCGAAGTGATCAACTCGAACAATAAGATCCACTACGCAGGTTTTGTGAACGCTCTGGATCATGGGTGGAAAGTTTCGCCGGTTTGCGGCAACGACAATCACGGCCTCTCCGCCATCCCGAAGCACGCTTCGCGGACCTTTGTTCTGGCGAAGGAGCCAACGAAAGTGGCGATCCTGGACGCGATGAAGAATCGCCGCACTTATGCCTCGCTCGATGGAGGCCTGGACTGCCGGTATACCGTTAACGGATCCGTTATGGGGTCCACCCTGCGTTCCGCGTCCCAGCACCGGTTCGACATCTCCGCCCGCTATTCCGGGGCGAATCAGAAAACGAAAGTCAGTAAAATCGATATCGTGACGGACGGTGGCAAGGTTGTCCTGGAACATCAGCCCACCCCGGATGGCCCCGCCCGCTGGGCTCCCGTCGTCGAGGCTAAGGCTTCCCGTTACTTCTTCGTTCGGATCTGGACCTCCACCGGCGGCGACGCTCTCGACGCCGACCCGTCGAAACCCGTCGCCTGGCTCGCCCCGGTCTGGACCAACCAAGGCTGAACCGAATCCCGCCAACTCCTGACGAAAACCGCAGCCGATCCCCCGTTTTCACGGAATAGAGAAGAAGGGACATCCCTACTTTGTGGCTACAAACCTCAACTTTTTTTGTCCGGATCTTCACGGGATTCTCGCTTATGACTGCAGAATGTCTAATCCCCTCCGATCTTTCTCCCCTCTCCGGTGGCCTGCTGGTCGTATTCTCACCGGGCTAATCTGCCTCGCCACCGTCGCGCTAGCCCAGAATCCCGGCCTGTCCCGCGGAGCCAAGCAGCGCCTCGTTACCCCCCACCTCACCGCGGACCAGACCCTCCACGCTCCCGCCACCAATCAGCCGATGGTGGATGACTACAAAATCACCGTCCTCTCCGACATGGTCTCCGGCGTCCGCACCGTCGCCGAATGGGGCTTCGCTGCCGTCGTTGAAATCACCTCCGCCGGCGTCACCCGCCGCTTCCTCTTTGACACCGGCAGCAATCCCCAAACCGTCGTCGCCAACGCCAAAACACTCAATGTCTCCCTCTGCGACATCCAGGACATCATCGTCAGCCACAGCCACTGGGACCACACCGCCGGCCTCGCCGTGCTCCGGAACACATGTAAGGACACCAACCCCGACGCCTTCAAAAACGCCTACATCGGCGGCGAAGAAGCTTTCTGGCCCCGCCTTGCCGCCGGCGTCAACAACAACTATCTCCTCGAAGAACGCCCCCGCTACCTCGCCGAGGGCGGTTCCTTCGTCATGAACGCACAGCCCACCCCCCGCTTCCTCGGCCTCCCCGGCGTCTGGCTCACCGGCAAGATCCCCCGCGTCCACGACGAAAAAACGTATCCCGGAGTGCCCAACATCCAGGGCCCCGACGGAAAGCTTGTGCCCGACCTCATGCCGGAGGAAATCGCCCTCGTCATCAACACCTCGACAGGCATGGTCGTCATGACCGGCTGTGCCCACGCCGGCATCACCAACACCATCCTCGCCGCCCAGTCCATCCTTGGCGCCAAACCCCCCGTGACCGTCGTCGGCGGCGTCCACTTCTTCCCCCTTCCCCTCGGCGAGGAAAATACGGAGGGCAAGGAAGGCTCGGTAATCTGGGAAGCCAACCAGTTCCTCCGCCACGGTGTCGTCGCCATCCTCGGCGCTCACTGCACCGGTTTCGAACGCTTCCTCTACCTGCGGGACTTCCTCGGTCTCGACGATGGCGTAGCCCAGTTCAGCTCCGTCGGCACCGTCCTATCCATGTCCGGCGGGTTCCGTTATTTGACGTCGGCCCTGAATGCCTTCCTCCATCCCGGTTGGCAAACCAAGCTCCAGTCCCTGGCCTGCGGCACCAAAACGCCCGCCCCGTCTTGCCAGGTCTCCGTCAGTGATTGGAACTATCACCTTGCCAACTCCGTCAGTCCCGGCACCCGCCTCCTCGTCATCGGAGACGGCACCCAGATGATGACGGTACTCCAATACCTCGCCGCCCGTGCGGCCGCTGGAATGTGAAACACCCTTTACCCCCGATTGCGAATACTAAACCACCGGTGCGCCCGCCGCCGCGCGTGCCTCCCCCGTACAATCGACCGGTAATCCCGCCAGTTCGATGTCACCAGAAACACCCCAAATCCAATCGTCCCCACCGCAATCAACGACACCAAAATCACTGACCCGTAGTGGATCCACTCCCGCCCCGGCGTCGCCGTAAAAAACAGCGCCGCAAACTCTTGGCCAAAATTCATCCCAAAAAATCCCGTCAACACCGCGCCCGCGCCGAAGATCATGCTCAACACCGCCAACCGGTTCACCGCATCCGTCGAACGGGTCTGGTTGAACTCCAGAATCGATGCGTTCATGCTCTCGAGCTCCTCTTGGATCTCCTTCCGTAACTCCTCCACTCGGAACGCCTTGCACTGCTGCGCAAAGTGCTCAATCTCCTCGTCCTTATTCGCCAGCTCCGTGAAGTACCAGTAGTTCGAAAAGTTCAGGAAGTCACTCCGCAGGTCCGTCGCCATCTCCATGTTTTCCCGCGTCAACGCCCCGCTTTGTAGATCCAAATACAGCCGCCGCGACACCAGCGCAATGTTCTCCGTAAAGTCCAGCAACGCCGCCCGATAGAACAACGCCACCACCGCCATTAGGTAGTACCGCGTCACGAACATCCGGTGGATCAGCGCCCCTTCCCGCATCAAGTGATCGCCCAGATCCGATACGCCTAATGACATCGTCACATTCGAGTACCGCGTAAATCCGTAATAAGTCCCCTCGTGCGCCCATCGCGTATACAGGTGCTCCTTCATCTGCTCCCGCATAAACAAGGGGTCGTATCGAAACGCATCCCCACTGCGATCCACGTACAGAAAACGGCTCAGCATCACCTGCAGCTCATCGCTGTAAACGTAGCTCTCCCCCTCCGCCCCCGGCTCTACCGCTAAGTAGGAATACACGATCATCCGCTCGTCGAAAATCTGCTCGTACTCCCGCCGCCCATAGTCCAAAAAGTAAAGCAGATCCCGAATCACCCGCGTCAACGGCGGCTGAAAGCTTACGATCGCCCCACCCTCAAACGTCTCCTCGGTCAGCGTCGTTTGCCCCAGATGCACCCGCGACAGATGCGGAATTCGCCCCTCCCGGCGCTGCCTTCCGCTCGTCGGATACACCTTCCGCATCATCTCGTTCACCCACAGCGCTTCGTCGAACGGCAGGTCGAATTTCTCCACCCCCACCGACAAAATCCCCACGCCATTCGCAAACAAAAACAGCCGCAAGTCGGTCACGTCCACCGTCACTTGCCGCCGGTTCGGCACCGACGCCGTCCACTGCACCTTCTCAGCGGCCGGCAACGGCATCTCGTAGCAGCGGACCATCGTCTCCTGCTCTCCCGTCGCGTCGCAGCCCGCCTTCACATCAAAGAACACCCGTCGCACAAACGGATGGAAAAACACCATGTCCTGATAGGCCGGCGAGTCCTGATCAAACTGACCGTACGAAACTCGCCGCCAAGGCCCGAGATGCTTCACAAGCGGAGTTCGCGCCGCCTCGCTGCTCTCGGCCTGCACGAACTCGTCCACCCCATCAATCCACGTCCGCTGCGCCCGCCAATGCTCCGGATGCGCGTCGGCCACCACTTCCCGTTCAATCACAAACGGGAAGAGAAAATAGGTATGGAGATGGAGCACCTGTCTGGACATGCAGCGTTTGCTTCTATCCAGTGTAGACGCCCTCCAACTTATCGGGCCGGCAAAGCGATTCCCGACACCTGATCCGCCCGGTCAAACACTCCCAGCAACAACGTCGTCGCACTCATCAAGTTCACCTGGTAGAGCACAGACGCATTGCTCCCCCGCACCCGCGTCGCGATATACCCGATCCCCGTCGTCGGCGAAATATCAAACCCCGCCAACTCCGACATGTCGATGTTCATCATCCCCACCATGTTCTGCTTCCCATCGTTCGGGGGCACCTGCGTCTGCAACGCCCGCGTCTCGGAGTCGATCGTGTACAGCGTGGTCGTCGTTGCTCCCGCCACCGAGTTCGTATACGCCGCCGCCACCACCGCTGGCCGCGCCATCCCGTCACCGTTCAATCGCGCGTCCACTGCCGCCGTCGCCCCCGTGTCCGGATGCAACCGCAAGTTCTGCCCCGTGTTGCTCACCACGCGAATCCGGTCCACCGTCGGATTAAAGTCGAATCCAAACTCGGTCCCCTCCAACGCCGGGGTAAACGGCCCCGTCCCCACCGCCCGCGCCTGGCCCGTCATCACGTCAATCACGTAAAGCCGGCTCGTACTCCCCAGCCCGTAGAGCGTTCCATTCGCCGGCCGGAAGTCGATTCCCAAAATCGACTCGCCCGGTGCCAATCCCCGGATTACTTGGGTACTCTCGACAAACCCAGGTGAGTTCGTGTCGAAGCGCAAAAGCAAGCTTCGGGAATCCAGCGCGTACGCCGTCTCGGCCCGTGCCGTCCCCGGCTGCAAAATCAAAGCGGCCCCCAGGGCCATCGAACGAAGTAGGTGAAGAAGTCGCATAATACTCCTTGCTACGAGTCCCTGGAGAAATCGGATGGCACCTTGATAGATTTCCCCCTGTCCATTACGCTTTCCTTATATATGATCCGCCTCGCTCTTCTCCTCCTAACCTGTTCGACCGTCCTGCCTGCGGCTGGAAAGCTGATCATCAACGGAACCACCGTCAGCCTCACCCACGTCTATTCCCGTCGGGCCCCAAGCACGTTCGACACCGATAAAACTATCCTCTACATCCTCGCCGTCGATCGCGAACTCTCCCCCAGCGTGCGCGTCGAGAGAGACGACATTTGGAACCTCTCGATGGCGGGAAAGCTGAACGCCATCGAGTTCGAACTCTCCGACGACAGCGCCAGATGGATCCTCCGCACGAACCTCGGCAAAGGAGTCTCCGGCTCCCGTCCCCGCAGCCCCTTCAACCTGCAAACGGCCAACGACCGGGTCAAAGGCAACCTTACCCTCGCCGAACCAGCCACCCTCGGCGACAACACCTACATCTTCGATATCGCCGTCGACACCGAAATCGAGAAGCCCATCGTCGAGTTACCACCCACCGCCGCCGACCGCGCCGCCGCCGCTGACTCCCCCGTCACCAAAGCCTTCCTCGCCTACGTAGCCGCCCTCCGCAAGGGTGACAAAGAGGCGATCCTGAAAGCCATCGATCCGGAAAAGGCCACGATGGCCCGCAATAGTCCCGAATGGCCGAAAATCCTCGCCATGATTCAAGACATGGAGCCGACCGACATCGTGGTCGAAAAAGCTACTATTGCAGGGGACGACGCGGTCCTCATGGTCACCGGGCTCAACAGCAAAAAACTGCAAACGGGCAAGGTGACCATGATGCGCCTCAACAACCAATGGCTCGTCAAAAAAGAAGCCTGGAAAAACAAACCCTAGCCTAGCTTTCCGCCGGAGCCTCGATCGCGGCCACTTCCGGTTCCGGCTCGGGCGCTACCTTCGTCGCCTGCTCAAACAGGAACGACAAAATTTTCTCCGTCCGGATGTGCCCCGCAATTCGCCCGATCACCCCTTCCTTCTCCAACCGGCGGCGCACCGATGCC
>JBKJLJ010000240.1:0-3033 GCA_046597015.1 Bryobacteraceae bacterium | reverse complement strand
TCGCGGCTTGTGCGCTTCTAACTGCCCGACGGAGTTCCCGCGGCTTCGGCTAAAAGATCTCGCAGGCGGACCTTCAGCATCGGCAGCGGCGCGCGGGAATCGCCGATCAAATTGTTCAATTCAAAGGGATCTTTCCGGAGATCATACAATTCATCCGCGCCCTGTCGATCCAAATAGTGGATGTACTTCCAGCGATCGGTACGCACCGCCTGGTAGCCCATCTGGCGGATACGGGGAAAGACGCGGTCAGAGAAGTACTCGACCAAGACCGCATCCCGATGCTGCTTGGACCAGAGGGGACGTCCGTGAAATGGACGCGGCGGGGTCAAGCCCGCCAGTTCGAGAACGGTGGCCGCCACGTCAATGCTCAACACGCTTTGCACCGGTTGCGAGCCCGGCCGGAACCGCTTCGGATAACGCACCAACAGCGGGATCCGGATGGCTTCCTCATAGGCCAGCCTTCGTTCCGGGCCGAGGCAGTGCTCCCCGTAGAAGTAACCGTGGTCGGAGGTGAAAACGATCAGGGTGTCGTCGAGGACGCCATTCTGCTCCAGCGTCTTAACGATCGCGCCGGTGCATTCATCGACGGCCTTCATCATGCGCATCCGGGCCAGGATGCTGCGGTCGCTCGTGCCAGTCGTTGGCCCCAGAGGGGTGACACCGGAAGCAGGATCCTGCAGCGCCGGTTTGTTCTGAGGCGGTTTCCGGTAGTTGCCCCGGCGGGGCGGAATCCGGCCTTCGTAGAGCTGGCGATGACGCTCCGCCGGGATGAACTGATCCGGGTCGTCGGCCTTGGCCGGGTCAATTGAACCATCATTGGCCTGCTGGACGTTGGGATGAATCGCTTTGTGGGACAGATAAAGGCAAAAGGGCCGTTGACCCTGCTGTTGTATGAAATCGACGGAGTGCTGGCTGAGGATATCGGTGACGTAGCCGGTGGAGCTGGTTTGGCGGCCGTCGATATTGAGTGCGGGGTTCAGGCATTCGCCTTGGCCCCGAAAGCTGACCCAACGGTCAAAGCCTGGCCTGGGCGAGTCGTCATTACCCATATGCCATTTGCCCAGGAAGGCGGTGCGATAGCCGGCATCGTGGAGCAACCTTGGCCAAGTCACCAGGCGGTGGCTCTGGGCATCCCGTGCGACGTTGTCGACAATCCCATTGGTGTGGCTATAGGTGCCCGTCAGAAAAGCGGACCGGGAGGGAGAACAGAGCGGAGTGGTGGCAAACGCGTTCCGGAAATTAGCGCCTTCCCGCGCGAGGCGGTCCGCCACAGGGGTGGCGGCAAAGGGGTGCCCGGTGCAAGCTAGTTCGTCGAATCGGAGGTCGTCTACGAGGATGAAGACTACGTTTGGGCGGCGTTGCGGAGAAGCGGCGAGAGCCATGCCGCCCAAGAATTGGCGGCGATTCCGGAGCGTGCTCTTAAAGTTACACATGCCAGTAAGTCTAGGGCATCGCGGGGTCAACGCTCCAGCAGCTTCTCACTCAGAGGCCAAACTCGGAAGGGCGCGTGTAGCCACTGGACTATTAAAGAAACGTCCGCTATCCTTTACTAGTTTCGTTTCCTATTCAAGGTTCCTTTCATCGTGGCTCAATTTTCGGAACTCACAAGACTTGGTCGATATTCCGTCACAACATTTGCCGGAGAGACTGTCCGAGCCTTTTTGCCGCCAGCTTTGCCGCCGGAGCCTCCAGTTCGCCTCGACAAATTGCAGTTGCTGCTCGAACAAGCCAATCAAGCTCTGGGTAGACTCGACGGCTGGGCCTCAGCCCTCCCCGATATCTCGTTGTTCCTCTACGCCGACATTCGAAAGGAAGCAGTACTTTCCTCTCAAATCGAGGGAACGCAATCCTCCCTTTCCGATCTTTTGCTGTTTGAGAATGAAGAAGTACCAGGAGTACCGCTTGAAGACTTCCAAGAAGTTTCTAACTACGTTGCAGCACTGAATTACGGGATGGATCGAATTCGAGAAGGATTTCCTCTCTCGCTAAGGCTTATCCGCGAGATTCATAATGTCCTACTTTCAAAGGGCAGAGGAAGCGACAAGCAGCCTAGTGAATTCAGACGCAGCCAAAACTGGATTGGAGGCAGTCGTCCAGGGAACGCACTTTTCGTGCCCTCGCCTCCGGAGCAGGTGTTGGAATTGATGGGCCCCTCCGTGCCAACATAACTGAGACACTTTTCATTCCGTAATTACACAGCAGGGCGGGAAGGATTTTCCCCATGATCAACCAGAAACCTCTTGACTCGATCCCCGCGATTTTGCCGTCTGCGGGACGGAGGGAGCCCGAGCGCAGCGAGGGCGACCAAAGGCACGCAGACGGCAAAATCGCCGCGCCGCCCTCCCTCCTGCCCAATCCCGAAGTCGTCGCCCAAGCCAAGCGCCGACGCTTTACCGCCGAATACAAGCTCCGCATTCTTACCGAAGTCGATCAGGCCAAAGGTGCCGGCGGCGTCGGTGCGCTCCTCCGCCGCGAAGGTCTCTACTCCTCGCTCCTGACCGACTGGCGCCGCGAACGCAACACCGCCAACCTCCAAGCCCTCGCCCCACAAAAGCGCGGCCCCAAATCCCAACACAGCCCCTTCGCCGCAGAACTCGAACAACTGCGCCGCGAAAATCAACGCCTCGTCGAAGAGCTGCGCAAAGCCGAAATCGTCATCGACATCCAAAAAAAAGTGGCCGCACTCTTGGATCAGATCGCGCCCTCCCCCAGCCCGGAAGGGAGACGCTAGTGAACGCCGTCGCTCTGCTCGCCCCAACTGTCGGCATCGCCGCCGCTTGTGATTTTCTCGATGTGCCCCGCGCCTCTTACTATCGCGAGCACCCGTTACTCGGACCAGCCCCGCAGCCGCTCTCCCCGCCGCTGCTCGTCGCCCCTACCATTCCCGTCCGAGCGCTCCGCCCCGACGAACGCCAAGCCGTCCGCGACCTGCTCCACTCTCCCCGCTTCCAAGACGCTTCCCCGGCCGCCGTCCAAGCCACTTTACTCGATGAAGGCCAGTATCTTTGCTCTACGCGCACGATGTATCGAATC
>JBKJLJ010000223.1:0-3797 GCA_046597015.1 Bryobacteraceae bacterium | reverse complement strand
AGTTCGAGTTTGCCAAGCCGGACGGCGTCGTGGAGGGGGGTGCTGCCGTTGGCGTCGCGAAGGTTCACTTCGGCGCCGTAGTCGAGCAAAAGCCGAGCGACGGGTTCGTGCCCGCGTCCGAGGGCAAGCAGGAACGGTGTCGAGCCGTTGGTGGCTTTTTGCAGGGGGTCGGCTTTAGCGGCCAGCAGGAGCTTTACGGTCGCTAAGTCGCCTTTCTGAGCGGCGAACAGCATAGGCGTGAAGCCGTTTTGCGAAGTAGCATCGGCAGCGGCACCTTTCTCGAGCAACAGGGCAACCAAGTCGGCTCGGCCAGCTGCCGCGGCCCACATCAGCGGCGTTTGCCGCAAGCGAGTTTCGGCGACATTCACCGCGGAGCCGTTTTCGATGAGTAGCTTTACCAGTTCGACACTGCCATTTTGCACTGCACCCATCAGCGGCGTTTCTCCGCTCCACCGGGCCGCGTCCACCTTTGCCTTCGCGCCCAGTAGTAAACGGGCCATCGACACGTTGCCCTGTCCGCAAGCCAACGTCAGCGGCGTTTCACCGTTCTCGTCGGCCAAGTTCGGGTTAGCCCCCGCCTGCAAAAGGGCGCTCGCGATTTCGACGTTGCCGCGGCTGACCGCCCAGCCCAAGGCGGTGGAGCCGTCGGGTCTAGCCGCGTTCAGGTCTACGCCCGCCTTGACCAAGCTAAGGACGGTCCGCTGATCTCCATTTTGCACGGCTTCAAAAAGTCGACCGTCCGCCCCAAGCATCAGCATGGGGAGGAGGAGCGATAGGGCGAAGCGTTCTAGCGAGTACATGAAGAAATGATATTCTTTCTATATACGGAGCGGAAGCCCCGGGCTTCAGATAAAATATGATCCGATCAGTATTTTGCTTCGTCACTGCAAGCTTTGCCGCATTCGCACAGAACGCGGAAACCGCGCAAACCCTCTTAAAAAGTTACTGCCAAGGCTGTCATAACGACCAGACTAAGACAGCGAGCTTTTCGTTGGACGCGGTGCGGACGGCGGATGTGGCGACGCACGCCGAGGCTCTCGAAAAGGTACTGCGGAAGATGCGAACCGGCGAGATGCCGCCGCCTGGCCTCCCGCGTCCGAAGCCCGAAGCATCCGCCGCGGTTACCCACTGGCTCGAAGGCCAGCTCGACCAGAACATCGCGAATCATCCTAATCCCGGCACGCCAGCGGCCCATCGGCTCAACCGCGCCGAGTACGCCAATTCGGTTCGCGACCTTCTTGCCCTTGATCTCGAGCATTCGGCGAGCCTGCCGGCCGACGATTCCGGCTACGGTTTCGACAACATCGGCTCCGTTCTGACGGTCTCCCCGCTGCTGCTGGAAAAGTACATGACCACGGCCCGCCGCGTGAGCCGTCAAGCGCTGGGGACGACGAAACTCAGCCCGCTGGTTGAAAAGTTCACGGCAGCTCGCTCGGGCACGTCCGACACTGGCGATGAGCTTCCTTTGGCGACGCGGAACGGCCTCACGATTAAGCACTACTTTCCGGCCGACGCCGAGTACTTGTTCACGGTGCGGGTGCGCGGTAATCCGGATCCGACGCTTCCTCCGGCCAAGCTGGATGTCCGGGTGGATGGCGTGCGGACGAAGCTGTTTGACACTAATTACACCAACGCCGAGGAATCACAGAATAGCCGGAACTTTGAAGTCCGGGTGCCGCTCAAAGCGGGCGTGCATACGGTCGGTGCCAGTTTCCTGGCAGAAGCGACGAAATCGGAATCCACGGCCGGTGTGAGCACCGGCCGGTTCGGAGCTCCGCAGTCGTCGCTGACTCAACTTGAATATGTGTTGATTGGCGGACCCTTCAATCCCGCCGGACCGGGCGACACTCCCAGCCGCCGCCGGATATTCCAGTGCACGGAAAAAACCACGGCCTGCGCCGATAAGATTATTGCTACTCTGGCCCGTCAGGCGTACCGGAGACCGGTCACCGCAGCCGACCTGGGCCCGCTGAAAAAGCTATACGCCGGTGCGGGAGGCTTCGACGTGGGCATCGAAATGGCGCTGCGGGCAATGCTTGTATCGCCAAACTTCCTGTTCCGGGTGGAGTCGAACGGGGCGACGCCGCTGAATCGGGTAAGTGATCTGGAACTCGCGTCCCGGCTGTCATTCTTTCTGTGGAGCTCGCTGCCGGATGAAGAGTTGCTCGGACTGGCTGAAAAGAAGCAGCTTCGGCCAGTCTTAAACGCGCAAGTGAAGCGGATGCTCGCCGACCCTAAGGGCAAGGCGCTCGTCGATAACTTTGCCGGGCAGTGGCTGCACCTGCGCAACGTGCCCAGTTGGCGCCCTGACCCGGAGAAGTATCCGCAGTTTGACGATTCGCTCCGCGCGGCGCTCCAGAAAGAGACCGAGCTATTCTTTGCCTACATCGTGAAGGAAGATCGCCGGGTCATCGATTTCCTAAATGCGGACTACACGTTTCTGAATGAGCGTCTGGCTCGGCATTACGGGATTCCGAACGTTCGCGGCAACTATTTCCGTAAGGTGGCCTTGTCGAATCCGGAGCGCGGTGGCCTGCTTTCGCACGGCAGCATTCTGACGGTGACGTCGTACCCGACCCGGACCTCGCCGGTTCTCCGTGGGAAGTGGATTCTTGAAAATATTGTCGGCGCGCCGCCGCCGCCGCCGCCGCCGGACATTCCGGATCTGGCCGATAGCGCGAACACGTCCGCCAAGGACCTCCGCGCCGCGCTACAGGCGCACCGAGCGAAGGCTGCCTGCGCATCGTGCCACAATCGCCTGGACCCGCTGGGCTTCGCGCTGGAAAATTACGATGCTACCGGCAAGTTCCGCGCCGAAGAGGGCGGCACCAAGATCGACGCTTCCGGCTCGCTGCCGGGCGGGATCCTGCTTGATGGCCCGGGCGATCTGAAAAGAATTCTGTCCGACCGGCACGAAGAGTTCGTCGACTGCCTGACCGAAAAATTAATTACCTATGCCTTGGGCCGGGGCTTAGAGCATTACGATATGCCGGCCATTCGCCAGATCCGTCGTGTTTCCGCCAAAACTGACTATCAGTTTTCGGCGCTCGTCAACGCGATCGTCAGTAGCGTACCATTTCAAATGAGAAGGACCCCGGAACGATGATTATCTCGAAAAAAGCATTGAATCGCCGCACGCTGCTGCGTGGTTTTGGCACGGCCCTGGGCCTCCCCCTGTTCGACGCCATGATTCCGGCGCTGACGCACGCCGCGCGGACGGCGGCCGCGCCCATCAACCGCATGGCGTTTTGTTATGTCCCGAACGGGATTATCATGAACCACTGGACGCCGCAGGCCGATGGCAAAACCTTCGATTTCCCGAAGACCTTGCAGGCTTTGGCGCCCTATCGTAAAGATTTGCTTGTCCTGTCCGGCCTCGACCATTACAACGGCCAATCGCTCGGCGACGGTGCCGGCGACCATGCCCGTGCGGGAGCCACCTGGCTTACCGGCGTTCATCCGAAGAAGACGCAAGGCGCTGATATCCTGTCCGGTATTTCGGTTGACCAAGTTGCCGCCCGCGAGATCGGCGGCAAGACATTGCTGCCGTCGCTTGAGATCGGCCTGGAAGATTCTCGCCTCGTCGGCGGCTGCGACAGCGGTTATAGCTGCGCCTACAGCAACACGATCTCCTGGCGTTCTCCCACCACCCCGCTACCGCCCGAGATTAACCCACGCGCCCTGTTTGAGCGCTTATTCGGGGACGGTGATTCCACCGACCCGGCGGCCCGCGCCGCTCAGGCGAAGGAAGACCGCAGTATTCTCGACTTTGTTCGCGAGGACGCCGCTCGGCTCGG
>JBKJLJ010000198.1:0-5859 GCA_046597015.1 Bryobacteraceae bacterium | reverse complement strand
GGCACTTCCAACGTCTTGCTCCTCCACACCGACTTAATGGGCACCCAAGGCATCGTCTCCGTCTCGCCTGGCGTTGAGCAAACCGCCTATGGGCTCTTCTCCGATCTCGTTGATATCGCCAAACAGTTATGAAACTTCTTCGCTACCGCTACAACAACCAGATCCACGTCGGGGCCCTCACCCCGGAGGGCGTACTTCCCTTCCCTTCAAACGACCTCCTTGCGCTAATCCAGGCGGGAGCCTACCCGGTCCACGCGGGCACTCCCATCCCCCTGGCTGATGTGACCCCGGTCCTGCCCTACGACGTCCCGCCGAAGATATGGTGCATCGGCCTCAACTACCACTCTCACGCCCTCGACATCAATGCGGTGCAGCCCGAACAACCCGGCAGCTTCATGAAGCCGGCCTCCTGTATGTTCGCACCCGAAGGCGAGATCCTTCTGCCGCCGCCGGCCGTCTCTGACGACGTCGACGCCGAAGGCGAACTCGCGATCATCATCGGCAAAACCGTTAAGGGACTGGCGTCTCTCGACGAAGCCCATGACGCCATTTTCGGCTACACCACCACCCTCGACCTTACCGCCCTCGACGTCCTCGCCAAGAACCCCCGCTATCTCACGCGCGCCAAGTCGATGGATACCTTCTTCTGCTTCGGCCCGGTCATCGTCACGAAGGACGAAATTGCCAACGTCGACGATCTCGAAGTGATTACCGAGCATAACGGCTCGGTTTGGTCCCGGGATTTCGTCCGCAATATGAAACACCGGCCCCTCGAACTGGTTCGTTTTCACAGCCAGGCGATGACGCTCTACCCCGGAGACGTTATTTCGACCGGTTGCCCCAAAGGCGCCCGCATCAAATCGGGTGACACGGTCCGGGCTCGCATCGAAGGAATAGGCACGCTCGGCGCCTCGGTTCGCTAAACTACTCACCATGGCTTCGGCTTTCCAACGCTTCATCTTGTGGGACTACCCGCGCGCCTCCTGGCAATACGACGTGATGGTGCTGCTAATCGTAGCCTTCATTTTCTTTACGCCGCGAGACTTTTTCAAGGATCAGCCGCGCGCTGCATCCATAGCCCACGTCCATAGCGAGGACGCCGGCGAAGTGTTTTACCTCGAACCAAAACTGCTCGCTGACCTCGACGACGCCGGCCGTCTGGCCAAAGCCGCGGATCTCTTGAAGAATAAAGACGGCAAGAAACTCGATCTCGATAGGCTGCTCCCGCTGTACGACAGCGAGAAAGAGCTCAAAGGGTTCATGGCCTATACCCGAATTCGGAAGTAAGTAACCGCTACCGCGCCCGAAACATCCAAGAGAGTGACATGCGACCGATTCTGCTCATTTGCCTCGCCTCCGCCAGCCTTACGGCGGCCGAAACGCTCGACCAAGTACGAGCGCGGATGGACGCCGCGGCGACGGCCTTTCAGTCGCTGACCGCCAAAGTCCGCAAGGTGACCTACACGGCGATTATCAAAGATACGCAATCGGAAAGCGGCACGTTTACCCTCAAGAAGGTGAAGACCGGTGACCTCCGCGTTCGTATGGACATCACCCAGCCGGATAAGAAGGCGATCGCCATTACCCGCAACAAATATGAACTCTACCTGCCTAATATCGCTACGGTTCAGGAGTTCGACCTCGGCAAGTACCGCAGTTTGGTCGATCAGTTTTTGCTCCTCGGGTTTGGCACCCCGTCGCGCGACCTACTGAAGAGCTATGACATGAAAGTGCTCAGCGCCGAGACGCTCGATGGTAAAGCGACTACCCGGATTGAACTGACCCCCAAAGCCGCCAGTATGCGAGAACACCTCAAGCGCGTCGAAATGTGGATCCCCCTCACCGACGGGAACCCCATTCAGCAAAAGTTCTTTCAGCCCAGCGGCGACTACTTCCTATCAGCCTACACCGAAGTCAAGATCAACCCGCCCGTCCGCGACGGCGACCTCGGCCTGAATTTGCCCAAGGGCACCAAGCGCGAGTTTCCTCAGAAATAAGCGGCCCCTTGCGAGATGCGGCCGGGAACGATACCGTGACAGATATATGAAACGTCGGCTCCTACTGCAAACTCTAGCGGCTACTCCTGCTCTGCTCCCAGCCCAGCAGACCACCCCGTCGCCCGATGAGAACGCTGTCCTCGCCGTCGACTCTCCAGAGTCCGTCGGTCTGCCGGTTCGCCGCTTCTTCACCCCTGACCAGTTCGCCACGCTCCAGTCGCTGGCCGATCTGATCGCTCCCTCCATCGACGGTCGTCCCGGCGCCAAACAAGCCGAAGCCGCAGGTTTCCTTGACTTCCTGCTCGCCAAGTCGCCCCGCGATCGCCAGGCCCTCTACCAACGCGGTCTCGATACGCTGATCCGCACCTCGCGCACCCGGCACCAAAAAGAGTTCTCTGAACTGCTGCCTCCGGAGGCCAACGCGCTGTTGGCGCCCCTCAAGGCCAAGTGGACCTATGCCGCGCCCAAGGACCCCGTAGCGGCCTTCCTCCGCGCCGCTAAGGCCGACATCATCCGCGCCACCGCCAACTCGCGCGCCGTCGCCGAAGCCAACGTCGCCGCTCGCCGCCGCGGGACCGGAGTGAACCCTTACTGGCACGTCATCGAATAACGAAACGAACTCATGCCAAACTTCACCCACGACGTCGTGATTATCGGCTCTGGCGCCTCCGGCGGCATGGCCGCCTACACCCTCGCCCAAGCTGGGGTAAAGTGCCTCATGCTGGAAGCCGGCCCGATGGTCGACTTCACCCGCCATCGCTCGCTGAAAGCGGTTTACGATCTTCCTTTCCGCGGTTTCGGGGAACCGGGCCGGTTTCCCCACATCACCCAAGCGTCCGAGTTCGATGCCAATCTGTGGATCGACGAGAAGAAAAACCCTTATTCCTACCCGGAAAGTGACCCCTACTACTGGGTTCGCATTCGCCTGCTGGGCGGCAAAACTCTGCGTTGGGGCCGGGCGTCCTGGCGGCTTTCCGACTACGAATTCAAGGGCAAGGATCACGACGGCTGGGGCGAAAACTGGCCGCTCTCCCTCGCCGACCTCGCGCCCTTTTACGACCGCGTCGAACCCCTCTTCCGCGTCTCCGGTCGTAACGAAGGTTGGGCCCAGTTGCCCGACGGCAAACTCCTCGCCGACGAATCGATCGAATCCCTGAGCATGGAGCGATTCCTCGCCAGCGCCAAAAAGCTGGGGGTGCCCACCACCAAGCCGCGCCGCGCCACCGGCACACTCGCCAGTTCAGTCAATCTTCTCCTGCCCGCCGCCCAAGCCACCGGCAATCTCTCGATCATCCCCAACGCGATCGTCCGGGAAATTGGCGTCGATCCCAAAACCGGCTTGGTCAACGCCGTTCATTACGTGGACCGCCGCTCGAAACGAGAATTCACCGTCCCCGCCAAAATCGTCCTCCTCGGCGCCTCCACGCTCGAATCCACCCGCCTGCTCCTCAACAGCAGAAGCCGGCAATACCCGAATGGACTCGCCAATTCGAGCGGTGTCCTGGGGCACTACCTGTTCGATCAGTTCTACGTCAAGAACACCGTGACGGCACTGGTCCCGGAAGCCCGTGGCGGCAAGGGGCCGCGCAACCTGATGGGCGGCGCCGGCTATGTGCCCCGCTTCACCAACCTCAAGCCCGGCAAGCCGGAGAAAAACTATCTCCGGGGCTGGGCCTGGGACTTCGGCAGCGGCGGAACCCCATCGCCCGAACTGTTTCCGCAGTGGGGCACCGAACTCGCCGCGACCATGGCGGACGTACAAGGCGCCGGTTTCGCCATGACCACCATGGGCGAAAGCCTCCCGCGTTTTGAACACAAACTAACCATCCATCCAACGCTCCGGGACGAATGGGGCATTCCCGTCCCTCATCTCGAACAGCGCTACACCGACAACGAACACAACATGGCCAAGGACGCCATGGAAACCGGCGTCGCAATGTGCGAAGGAGCCGGCTTTGAAGTCCTCGCCGCCCACTCTCAGATGGTCCCCCCGGGCGAATCCATCCACGAACTGGGCACTTGCCGGATGGGCAGCGATCCCCAGAAGTCCGTCCTGAATGCCTTCAACCAAGCCCACGACGTCAAGAATCTATTCGTCCTCGATGGCAGCGCCTTCCCCAGCGGAGGCGTCCAAAATCCAACCCTCACCATCCTCGCCCTCACGGTGAGGGCCAGCGAGTATCTTCTTGCGCAGAAGAAACAGGGCAAAATATGAGTATGCGGTTTCTTTTACTTTTATTCCCGGCCCTGCTCTTGGCCGTCCTGCTCCTGGCCGAAGTCCCCGCCTCGGCCCCCGTCCAGCCCATTCCCTACAGTCACGCCCTCCATGCCGGCAAATTGCAGCTCAAATGCGCCATGTGTCATGAGAACAAGGATCCCGGCGAAATTATGGGCCTTCCCGTCGCCGCCAAGTGCATGAACTGTCACCGCGCCGTCAAAACTGACGCCGAACCGATCCAGAAGCTCCGCAGCTTCTTCGAATCCAAGCGCGAGGTCCCCTGGGTCCCCGTCTATCAAATTCCAAGTTACGTTTTTTTCTCCCACCGCCAACATACAGAAGCCGGCAACACTTGCCAGGAGTGCCATGGGTCAGTCACGACGAGCGAAGTCATCAAGCGGGAAACCGATATCTCGATGGGCGGTTGCATGACCTGTCACCGGGAGAAGAAAGCCGCGCTCGGCTGTACCTCTTGCCATGAGCAGCGAAACTAGGTTACTCTCCGAAGTCGGCTCACGATGCTCCCTAATACTTACACCCTGACGCTCTTCGCCCTCCTCTTGTCTATCGTGTGTTGGGGTTCCTGGCCGGGTACCCAAAAAGCGGCGGGCAAATGGCGATTCGAGCTCTACTATTTCGACTTCGCCCTCGGTACGGTTCTGATGGCATTAGTCCTGGCGCTAACGCTGGGTACGTTCGGCGATAGCTTGACGTTTGAAGACAATCTCGCCATCTCCGGCAAACGACAGATAGCGATCGCCTTCGCCGCCGGAGCAATTTTCAATCTCGGGAACATGTTGCTTTTGGGGGCATCGTCGATAGCCGGCCTATCGGTTGCGTTTCCGATTGCGATGGGCTGGGGCCTCATCCTAACCTCGCTGATCGGCTATTTCAGCAAGACACCCGCCAACCCGGCCCTTCTATTTGGCGGCATGGCGCTCATCCTCGGCGCGGTCATCGCCGACGCCTTGGCCCATCGTCGGCACATCATCGAAACAGCGGTGACCAAGAAGCACGGCGGCGGCCTCAAAGGAATTCTTCTCAGCCTCGCCAGCGGACTCCTGCTGTGCGCCTCTGCTCCAGTTCTGGCTTCCAGCCGCGTCGGCGACATCGGCCTCGGCGTTTACGCCGCGACGATGTTCATGACCCTCGGAATCTTCGTCAGCAGCTTTCTGTATAGTCTCTACTTCATGAATTTGCCCGTCCAGGGCGAAGCGCTCTCGCTCAAAGATTACGGCAAGGGGACGAAAGGCCAACATGCCTTAGGATTGCTTGGCGGCGCGATCTGGTGCATCGGCACCGTCGCGAATTTCGCGGCGTCCAGCGCGCCCATAGAGGCCAATTTCAGCTCCACGGTCTGCATCGTACTGGGCCAAACGGCAGCTGTTTTGGCCGCGGTTTGGGGCTTGTTGGGATGGCGGGAGTTCACCGGGGCATCGAACGGGGTGAGGATGCTCCTTGTAGCGATGTTCCTGCTCTTCTGCGCCGGCCTGGCGCTGATTTCCCTCGCCTAAGCCGTTGGCATTAGGCGCCGCCCCCCCCCAGACGGGATGCTACAATACAGATAATCCCTCAGATCACCTTTTTCGAATTTGAGGAGTCTCGACGCCTTCGGGCGCTAGGACGTTTATGGATAAACTGGCG
>JBKJLJ010000181.1:0-4210 GCA_046597015.1 Bryobacteraceae bacterium | reverse complement strand
CTAACCTGGCCATCAGTTACGACCTCGAAGGCAAGGAGTTGTGGCGGCTATCCGGCATGTCCGCCATGCCCGTCCCCAGCCCCTTCGCCGCGGGCGGACTGCTTTATATCAACGGGGGCCGGGGCAAGCCGCTGTTCGCCGTGAAGCCGGGCGGCACGGGCGAACTCGATCCGGCCTATGTCGCCTGGAAGGACCAACGCGGCGGCACGTATCTGCCGACGGCGGTCGCGTTCGAGGGTGGTATCTATTCGCTGAACGAGGTGGGGATTTTGACGCGCTTCGATGCGGCGACGGGCAAGGTGAGCTACAAGACCCGGCTCGATAGCACGGGCGCGGCGGGGGACTTTACGACGTCGCCGTGGGCCTATAACGGCAACGTTTTCTGCCTGAATGAAGAGGGCAAAACCTACGTCGTTGCTGCCGGCGAAACGTTTTCAGCCCGCCACGTCAATGCGCTCGAAGAGCTGGCCATGGCCACCCCCGCGATTGTCGGCGATCGGTTGCTCGTCCGCACCGACAGCCGGCTTTATTCCATTCGACAAACGAAGGGCCGTTAAGGGCTTCCGCTTTGATGAGCCCCTCTTCCTGGACCACTCGCGCCGCGGCGCCGCTCGGCTTGCTCCTGCTCGTCTTGCTTTTCTTCTGGAAGCTCACCCTGACGAACGAGTTCGTCTGGTTCGATCACCCCGACATGTGCGCCCTGGAAATCCCGCGGCTCCAGTTCCAAGCCCGGGAACTCCACCGCGGTCATTTTCCCTTGTGGGACCCCTCCGTCTGGGCCGGCCAATCGCTCATCGGCCAAACCCAACCTGGTCCGCTCTTCCCGCTCACCCTGCTCTTCCTGCTGCTCCCGCTCGACCACGGTTATCTCCAATCCGCATACTTAAACGGATACTGGGTCGTGCTGCACGCCCTTGCCGCCCTCGCCTGCTATGCCCTCTGCCGCGACTGGGGCCGCAGTCGAACCGGCGCCATCCTCGCCGCCATCGGCTTCGGCTGCGGCGGCTTCCTCGGAACGGTCGCCTGGCTGGATGTCGCCGCTGGGGCCATCTTCACGCCGCTGGTTCTGCTGTATCTATCGCGCGCTCTCGAAGGTTGCCGGCCCTACGCCAGCGCCGCGTGCGCCGGCTTGTTCCTTGGTCTCGCCTGGCTGAGCGGCCATCACGAAATTCCCTTGCTCGTCTCGCTCCTCTTCCTCGCCATCTGGGCGGTCGCCGTCTGGGTTCGGAAAAGCGTTCTGCCCGTAGCGCTCGTTGCTTTGGTGATTACCGGCTTGGTCGGCGCCCTGCAAGTGCTGCCGACGGTCGAGTTCGGCCGTCTGTCGCAGCGTTGGGTTGGCACGCCGGAACCGGTCGGCTGGGACGATAAGATTCCGTACACCATCGCGACCGTGTACTCGCTTCCCGCCCATGGCTTGCTCTACACTTTCCTGCCCAGCGCCGACCGTTACGCGGACTGCGCCCCCTTCGTCGGGCTCGCCATCGTGGCGCTTGCGCTGGTGGGCCTTTCGACCCTCAGCCAGACGCCGCGCGTCCGTTGGATCGCGCTTGCCACGGCGGTGTCGTTGCTGTTCGCCCTTGGCGCTGCCACGCCTTTTCACGGCACGCTGTACTCGCTGCTCCCCGGTCTGGGCAAAGCACGCATCCCGGTCCGCGCGCTGCATCTGTTCAACCTCGGCCTGTGCCTGCTCGCCGCCTATGGCTGGGACGAACTCCGCGCCCGGCCCTTCCCGCTCGCTTTGCAGCGAGGCCTTCTGCTCCTTGGCATTCTGATTACCGGCTGGGCCATCGGGCACCCGGCGCTGGATGACCGGCTGCTTCTGTCCGGCTTCCTGGCTCTCGCTCTGGCGGCGTCTCTCTCGGCGCAGCTCAGTTCGACCGCGCTGGCGGCGGTTTGGATCACGGTTTCGCTTACTGAACTCCACGGCGTATCTACCGCCACCTATTCTTCGCGTTACCGCGAGGATCAGAACCGCTTCGTGAAGCGGCTCGAGGCGAATAAAGATATCGCCGACTTCCTGCGCGCTGCTGAACGCGTCTCCCCGGTCCGCATCGCCGTGAAGGAAGAGGACGTGCCTATCAACTATGGCGACTATCATGGCTTCGATGCGATTCAGGGTTACGTTGCCGGGGTGCCCAGCAATCTGCTGCGGGCGGAACTCCACACGGACCGTTCGCAGTCCCTGTTCGCCGTCACCCACTACCTGGGCAAGGAACCTGCGCGGGCCGGGCAGGTCTCGATGTTCGAAGGCAGAAGCGGGTTGAAGGTGTTTGCCAATCCGGACGCGATGCCCCGGGCGTGGAGCGTGCACGAGATCATCCGGGCAGCGAATGGCCCGGACCTGCGCGACCGGATCCAGGTGCAGCCGATCGATTTTCGCCGCCAGACGGTACTGCTGGGCGACGCCCCGACGCTTGAGCCTTGCGACGGCGACGAAGTGAAGTTCGACAGCCGCAGCCCGGATCGCGTCCGCCTGACCGCGACCATGCGCTGCACGGGCATGGTGATTCTGGCCGACGCCTACTACCCCGGCTGGGAGGCCACGGTCGACGGCGGGGCCGCTCGGGTGTGGGAGGCGTACGGCGCGGTTCGTGGGGTCGTCGTCCCTGCCGGTACCCATCAGGTTGAGTTCCGATTCCGCCCTGGCAGCGTCTACTTCGGCGCGGCGCTTTTTCTGGTTGGCCTGCTGGGCACGGGCGTTCTGGTTCTTCGCCGCCGCTGAGGATACGATAGCGAGTGCCATGCGCATCGCCAGCGTTCGTATCCACAAGCTCTCCGCCCCTCTGCGGGAACGTTTCGGGTGGTCCCTCAATTGGACCTCCGTCCGCACTGCGACGCTCGTCGAGGTCCGCACGGACTCGGGCATCACCGGGTGGGGCGACGGAGCGGCGGCCGAGGACCTGCTCCGCGCGAACCCGGAACTCGTCATCGGTCGCTCGCCCTTCGAAGTCGAAGGCATCTACGAAGACCTGCGCCGGCCACCCGGCTTCCAGGAGCGGCCCGGAGCCTCTCGCTGCGGCGGCCTCGATACGGCGATCTGGGACGTCCTGGGCCAAGCCGTAGGGCTGCCCGTTTCGCAACTCCTCGGCAAGCAGCATCGAACGGCCGTCCGCCCTTACTGCACCGCCCTATATCGGAAGGACTGGCCCGACCTGGCCGCCGGGCTCTGCGAAGAGGCCCTGGCGTGGCAGAGGCAAGGCTTCCGCACTGTGAAGATGAAAATCGGCTACACGCCGGAAACGGATATCCGTATCGTGCGCGCCGTCCGCGCCGCGCTTGGGCCGGAGATGGGCCTTGCGGTAGACGCCAACTGCGCTTACAGCGTCGGCGAGGCGATCGGCCTCGGCCGCCGCCTGGAAGAGTTCAACTTGAGTTGGTGGGAGGAGCCTATCGTGGCCAACGACCTCGTGGGCTACTCCCGGCTCCACGACCAACTCCGCATCCCGCTGGCGGGCGGGGAAACACTGTTGGCGGACGAGCTGATTCGCGACTATATTCAGCCGCGGCTCGTCGATATTCTGCAACCCGAGGTCGAGCTGATCGGCCTGACGGGCGCTCGGCGGATTACCCCGCTCTGCTGGCTGAACCATTTGCAACTGGTTCCGCACAACTGGGGCACGGCGGTGCGCACCGCGGCGATCCTGCAATGGATGGCGACGGTTGCACCGCTGACTCCGGCACTCGAAGCTTGCCCGGCCACGTTTGAGTTCGATCAAACCGAGAGCCCGTTCCGCGATGCGGTGGTCGAAACGGGCTTCCGCCTGGGACCCGATGGGACGATTGAGATTCCGCGGACGCCTGGGTTGGGAATCCGCGTAATTCCTGAGGCCGTCGAACAATTCCGCACCGAATTAATCACGATCGAGTGACTTCAGGTAGTCCCGCACCTCGTGCTGGCCGAAGTGGTTGGCGGCACCTTCGGCCGTCGCTTGATAGAGATCGTCTTTGATGAATCGATCGGCGCCGCGTTCGATCAGGAGCCGGACGACCGCCACGTGCCCGTACTGAGCGGCCAATTGGAGAGCCGTGATTCCCTGGCCGTGGGTCAATCCTCCAAAGGTTGCTTTCTGATTGACTTCCGCCCCGTGATCGAGCAGCCAGGCGGCGGCTTCGGGGCGATTACAGACGGCGGCCCAGAGGAGAGGCGTGCCTCGGTATACATCGGCGTTCGGGCGCGCGCCGGCTTTCAGGAGCGGTTCCAGCACCTCCA
>JBKJLJ010001063.1:0-4253 GCA_046597015.1 Bryobacteraceae bacterium | reverse complement strand
ATCCAACTCGACGACATGCAACAGCGCAGTCGAGTGGCCCTATTGACCCAGAAACTGGCCACTCGGCTCTATGGCAGCCAGTCGAATTCCATCATGCAGATTGTGAAGATTCGCGGTCTCCAGTTCACCATCATCGGCACTTTCCGGGAAAAGACCGATAGCTTTGGACTCTCGGAACTGTCCACGGAAACCATGCTGATCCCCATCACGGTGATGAAATATCTGACAGCCGAAGAGCGGATTGACCCGATGTATGTGCAGACCCGGCGCGCTGAAGACGTGATCCCCCTCACTCGCCAGGTGCAGCAGTTGCTCGAAGCCCGGCATCGACCGGGGGCCAAATATTATGTGGATAACCTCTCGGCGATCCTTTCGGCCGCCGAAAATATCTCGCTGATTCTCACCGGCGTGCTGGTGCTGGTTTCGGCTATCGCCCTTATCATCAGTGGCATCGGGATCATGAATATTATGCTCGTCACGGTGACCGAGCGAACCCGGGAGATCGGTCTACGCATGGCCCTCGGAGCCTCGAAACAAATGGTGCTCCTGCAGTTCCTAATGGAGGCTGTTTTGATCAGCGTCGCTGGGGGCATGATCGGGATTGCTGTCGGCGTGGCCGGGCCCCTGGCGGCTGGCTACTTCGGCGGCATCGACATCCCTATCTCGGCTACCTCCATCGGCGTCGCCTTTGCCACATCGTTGCTCGTCGGCTTGGTCTTCGGTCTGCTCCCCGCCAATCGGGCGGCGCAACTGAACCCGACCGAGGCGTTACGTTATGAATAGGGCCCAGATTCGCTAGAATCGGAAGCAGTGAGTGAACTTAAAGAAGGCCTGCGTTTCGAACTCCAGGCCCAGTGTCCCCAGACCGGTGCCCGGGCCGGACTGCTCCACACCCCCCACGGCATCGTCGAAACGCCCGTGTTTATGCCCGTCGGCACCCAAGCGACGGTCAAGAGCCTGATGCCCCGGCAGATCGAAGAAGATCTCGACGCCAAAATCATTCTGTCGAATACCTACCACCTCTACCTGCGGCCTGGTCACGAATTGATCCGCCAAATGGGCGGCCTCCACAAATTCATGAACTGGCCGCGGGCGATTCTCACCGACTCCGGCGGCTTTCAAGTCTGGAGCCTGTCGAAAATCCGCCAGGTCACCGAAGAGGGCGTTCTCTTCCACTCGCATCTGAACGGCGACCGCCATCTGTTCACCCCGGAATCAACCGTCGATACCCAAATGGCCCTCGGCAGCGACATCATGATGGTCCTCGATGAGTGCATCGAATATCCGGCCAGCCGCGAGGCCGTCGAAATTTCTACCCGCCGAACCAACCGTTGGGCGGCCCAAGCGTTTTCTCACTACCGCAAGAACCCCGTCAACCAAGCCCTTTTTCCCATTGTGCAAGGCGGCATGTACCCGGATCTGCGTCGCGAGTGCGCCGCCGAACTCGTCGGACTCGACGCTCCGGGCTACGCGATCGGCGGACTCAGCGTCGGCGAACCGCGTGACCTTAGCCTGGAGATGGTGGCCGCGACCGCTCCGCTGCTGCCCGTGGAGAAGCCCCGCTACGTCATGGGAGTTGGCAAACCGGAAGAATTGATCGAATATGTGGCGGGCGGCATCGACATGATGGATTGCGTCATGCCCAGCCGCAATGCCCGCAACGGCTGTTTGTTTACATCGGTCGGTAAAGTGGTGATAAAAAACGCCCGCTATCGGGACGACGCCGGTCCACTCGACCCCGCCTGTGACTGCTACACTTGTCGGAATTTCTCCCGCGCTTACCTCCGCCACCTATTTTTGGCTGAGGAAATTCTGTTTTCCGTACTAGGGACGCTGCATAATCTAAGGCATTACCTTGACATCATGCGCCGGATCAGGCAGGCTATTCTCCTTGGGGACTTCCCTCAACACTTAGCGGCAGTCCGCGCTGCCGAAACGGAAACGAAGTAGTGTTATTCGCCATAATGTTGCAACTCCCCTCGGCAAACAGCCTCATCGGCTTCCTGCCGATGATCGCCATTTTCGCGATCTTTTATTTTTTGCTGTTCCTGCCTATGCAGCGGCAAAAAAAGCAAACCGCCGAGATGCTCGCCAACCTGAAAACAGGGGACGAGGTCGTCTCGAGTGGAGGAATTGTGGGAACCGTCATCGCGGTGAACGCAACCGATGATACGCTAGTGATTCGCGTAAAGCCTGACAATGTAAAATTGCAGATGACGCGCGCCGCTATCACCTCTCTCGTGACCAAGCCGGGAAAGGCTGTTTAGGATTTTTTCATGGATAAGAACATCAGAACGAAAGCCATTGTGATCGTGGCTACCATCTTGATCTGCATTTACGGGATCATCGGCCTGCCCACTTCGAAAGAACAGCTGAGCCAGAATATCGCCAATAGCATCAAGCTCGGCCTCGACCTTCGGGGCGGCAGCCAACTCGTGCTGCAAGTCCAGGTGCAGGACGCCTTTAAGGCGGACGCCGATCAGAACATCGGACGTTTGAAAGACGAAATGTTGAAGGCCGGCATCGCCTACGCCGCCGTGGATCGGAATGACCCGGCGACGATCGAAGAGGCCGACAAGATTCAGATCCTCATCAAGGGCATCCCGGTGGACAAAACCGCGCCGTTTCGCGAACTGCTGCAGCAGAAGTTTTCGATGTGGCAGATGGCCAACATTGGCTCCGCCGACTACCGCCTGACCTTGAACACGACCGAAGCGATCACGATGCGCCGCGACACCGTCACCCGCTCCATGCGGACGATTGAAAACCGTATCAACGGTCTCGGCCTCGCCGAAGCCACCGTCCAACAACGGGGCAATGGTGACGCCAACCCTGAAATCCTCGTTCAGATGCCAGGTGTTGACGATCCCGCCCGTGTCAAGGCTCTGCTCCAGCAGGCCGCCAAACTCGAAATTGTCGAAGTTAAGGACGGACCGTTCCCCAGTGAAGAAGCCCTCCGGGCCAAAAGCGGCGGTATTCTGCCTCTAGGCACCCGGGCGATCCAACAGGCCAGCCGGCCTGGCGATCAGGGTGAAAGTTGGTACGTTGCCACCCGTTCGGCCGTTGTCACCGGACAAGATCTGCGCAACGCCCGCCCTTCTCAGGATCAATTCGGCAAGTGGGAGACCTCCTTTGTCCTTTCGCCCGACGCCGGAAAGCGCTTTGGGCGCTACACCGAAAGCAATGTGGGCAATAAATTGGCCGTGCTGCTCGATAACAAAGCCCGCAGCGTCGCTACGATCAATAGCAAAATCGAAGATTCCGGCGTCATCACCGGAGCGCCTTCCCAGCAGGAAGCGTCCGACCTCGCGCTCGTCCTGACGTCCGGATCCCTGCCCGCCGGCATTGTCTATCTGGAGGAGCGCACGGTAGGGCCGTCGCTCGGCGCAGACTCGATCCGTGATGGCCTCATGGCCGGAGCGGTCGGCGTAGCCGCCGTCGTCCTGGTTATGCTCGTCTATTACAAGAAGGCTGGCATTAACGCGGTCCTTGCTCTCATTCTCAACGCAATCATTTTGATTGCCGCTCTGGCTTACTTCGGTGCGGTACTCACCCTGCCTGGTATGGCTGGCATCATTTTGACAATCGGCATGGCCGTCGACTCAAACGTCCTGATATTTGAGCGAATTCGAGAAGAACTTCGCCACGGAAAAGGCGTCCTGGCCGCCGTCGACGCCGGCTTCGGCAAAGCTTGGTGGACGATTGTGGACACCCACGTTACCACCATCGTCTCTTGCGCCTTCCTTTTCATCTTCGGTACAACCGCGGTAAAAGGTTTTGCGATCACACTGGTGATCGGCCTCTTGGCAAACGTCTTTACCGCCGTGTTCGTTTCGCGCGCTATCTTTGATTGGGAGTTGAGCGGCAAAGAGCAGCCGACAACCCTCAGCATCTAATCCACTCCTTTGGGTACCGGGTCAATGACCTGTCCGCAAACGAGAAACAGTAACGATTTTGGTATTTTTCAGATTAAAACGGGAACAAATGGCGTACTAGTGGTGTCCAAACCCCATTATCGCCAGTAGCAACTCTGCATGGAGCTATTTAAAAACACGAATTTTGACTTCCTGGGCAAGAAATGGCCCTTCATCATCGCCTCTTTGGTGTTGACGGTGGCCGGCGTGGGAAGTCTGATTGTCAAGGGCGGACCCCTCTATGGGATCGACTTTAAGGGCGGCACGGTTACCACTGTCCGCTTCCAACAGGCCCCGAATGAAGACCAAATCCAGAAGGCGCTAGCCGCAAAGATCTCT
>JBKJLJ010000962.1:0-4854 GCA_046597015.1 Bryobacteraceae bacterium | reverse complement strand
TATGGTCGACGCTCACGCCTGGTGGCGCATGGGCGACCACTCCTACTCCCCTGAAACCATCCATCGCGTCGCCGAACAAATGGGCGAGTCCGACCTCACTTGGCTCGAGGAACCCCTACCCCCCGCCGACCACGCCGCCTATCGAAAGCTCCGCGACGCCGCCTTTGTCCCCCTCGCCAGCGGCGAACACGAGCCGTCGCAAGACGGCTTCCTCGACCTCATCGAAGGCGGCTGCGTTGACTACGTCCAGATGGATGTCGTCTGCCAAGGCGGGTACACCCAAGGCCGCCGCATCTTCGACGCCGTCGAGCACGAAAGCCTCCGCTTCGCCTTCCACGCCTGGGGCAGCGACCTCGAGCTCGTCGCGGCCGCCCAACTCGGCGTCTGCTGGCCCGATCAAGTCGTCGAATGGCTCGAATTTCCGCTCTACTCCCGGCCCGGCCGCAAGTTCATGTACGAGTTCCCTCTCGCCACCGCAATGCTCCGCGAGCCGCTGATCATTGAAGCCGGCGAACTCGTCGTCCCCCGCTCGCCCGGTCTCGGCGTCGAAATTGACGAACGGGTCATCGAAAAGTTCCCCTGGGTGCCCGGCCCCTGGTCGTACTTCACCCTTCTCTCCCCTCCAGGCCGCTTCGCGGTGACCGGCGACCACGCCGTCACCGGCCTCGACCGATGATCGCCGAACTCGGCACAATCGCGGCCCTAAGCGGCGCCGCCCTCGGCGGTGCCGCCTGGGCCGTTCGCGGACGCTCTTCCCAACTCCTCGCCCCCTCCGTTTGGCGCGGAAAACGAACCCGGAAGGCCGTCGCTCTCACCTTCGACGACGGCCCCTCCCCCGGCACCGCCGCCATTCTCGATCTTCTCGCTCAGGTCGAAGCCACCGCGACGTTCTTTCAATGCGGCCAAAATGTCGAGCGCCACCCCTCTCTCGCCCGCGCCGTCTCCACCGCCGGCCACGAGATCGGCAATCACACCTGGTCCCATCGACGCCTCGATTTCGCCTCCCAAGCCACCATGCGCGACGAAATTGGACGCGCCCAGCAACTGCTGACCGACGTTCATGGAACCCGGCCGCAATGGTTCCGCGCCCCCTTCGGCGTCCGCTGGTGGGGCCTCGGCCAAGTCCAGGCCGAGTTCGGCCTCCAGGGCGCCATGTGGACCTGCCTCGCCAGAGATTGGAAGCTTCCCGCCGATAAAATCGCACACCGCGTTGCCAACGCCACCGAAAACGGAGCCATCATCTGCCTCCATGACGGCCGCGGCACCCTCCCCCAACCAAACGTCCACGAAACCGTCGCCGCCGTGGCCCAAATCCTGCTCCGCCTCCGCGCCGACGGCTGGGCCATTGTTCCCCTTAGTCAGTTGCTGTAATGCGGAACGCCCTGAACTTTGCGATGCTGGAGAGCATGTCTAACGACATCCTGCAAAGGGTTATCAAAGTAGTTGCCGAAGCGCAGAAGCTTCCCATCGAGAAAATCACGGCCGAGTCCACCTTCGAGGAACTCGCCATCGACTCCCTCGACGGGATTCAACTGCTCTTTCACCTCGAAACGGAATTTGACATCAATATTCCGGACGAAGCCGCGCGCGAAGTCCGCGGTATCAAAGAACTCGCCGAGGGCGTCGAAAAGCTCGTAGCCCAGAAGACAGCGTGAGTCCGCAGCGCGTAGTAATCACCGGACTCGGCTGCATCTCGCCGCTCGGTCCGGATGTGGAATCGTTCTGGGCCAAAGCCCGCCTCGGCGAATCCGCCATCGGTCCGATTCGGAGCCTCGACATGAGCGACGTGCGCTTCCAAAACGGCGCTGAAATCCATGGCTTCGTTCCCACCGAACACTTCGAAGACAGGCAACTCATCCCCCTCGACCGCTTCGCCCAACTCGCCGTCGTCGCCGCCCGCGAGGCCGTCGGGCAAGCGAACCCCGAATGGTCCGGCGAAGAACGCGAACGAACCGCCGTCGTCACCGGCTCCTGTTACGGTGGAAAAACCAGCGAGGACGAAGGCTTTCGCGAAATCTACGCTAACCCCGGCAAGCGCGCCCGCGTCCATCCCATGACCATCCCCCGGCTCATGGCCAACGCCGGCACCAGTTGGATCGCCATGGAGTTCGGCCTCCAAGGCCCGTCCTATACCGTTTCCACCGCCTGCTCCTCTGCCAACCACGCCATCGGCCAAGCCTTCTGGCTCGTCCGCTCCGGCATCTGCGATCTCGCCCTCACGGGAGGCTGCGAAGCGCCCTTAACCCCCGGGTCCATGAAGGCTTGGGAGGCGCTCCGGGTCGTCAGTCCCGACACCTGCCGGCCGTTTTCGAAGGATCGGAAGGGACTCGTCCTGGGCGAGGGCGCCGCCATGCTCGTCCTCGAATCCGAAGACCGAGCCAAAGCCCGAGGCGCCGTAATCCTGGGGGAGATCGCCGGTTTCGGCATGAGCGCCGACGCCCACCACGTTACCCAACCCACCATCGAAGGCCCCGCCCTTGCCATCCGCCGAGCCCTGGAAGACGGTCGCATCGACGCTGCCGCCATCGGCCACATCAACGCCCACGGCACCGGCACCCCCGCCAACGATCCGGTCGAAACCGCCGCCATCCGCCGCGTCCTCGGCACCCAAGCCGATCACGCCCGGGTGACCTCCACCAAATCCCTCCACGGGCACGCCCTCGGCGCCGCGGGAGCCCTCGAAGCCGTCGCCGCCACCCTGACCCTTGCCCGAGCCGAAGCGCCGCCTATCGCCAACTATCTCGGCCCCGACCCCGATTGCGACCTGCCCCTCATTCTCTCCCCCGAAGCGTGTCACTCCGAGTACGCCCTGTCGAACTCCTTCGCCTTCGGAGGCCTCAACGCCGTGCTTGTGTTCCGCGCCTACCGCGGCTGACGATACTCGAGCGTCTCCGCTACGCTCGTCCGGTCCTTCGGAAACACTTCCAACCGAAAAGTTACCGTCGACGGCGAACTCCGGTAGATCAACTGCCCCGCTTGCAAGTCGTTGAAGCTCAGCTCAATCCGCCGATTGTCATCGCCTGCCAAAATCGTCATCACTCCCCGGTTCGCATTCCGCACCGCCGGAGCCGTCCGATCCCAGCTCACGACCAACCGATCCTCCAACCGTTGCACCCCCAACGCCAAATTCCAAGCCTCCAGATACGGATTCGCCGGCGTCCGTGGACGCATGCTAATCGCAATCTGGAACCCCAAAATCACCCCCAGTAACATAAATATGAAGGACAGCGGAATCCAAACCCATCCACTCCGCGCACCCTTGCCCTTCGGCGGCAACATCGGTGCCTCGACGGGAATTGCTGGAACGGATATCGGGCCGGGCCCTATCCTCGCCTCCCCCATCGGCCGCCCGTTAGGCTCCGCCGCCGCCTGCCGGCTCTGCCCAAAACGCGCCGCCGCCGCCTGCCGGTCAACGGCCGAAACCCCGCCACCGAGCTCCTTCCGTCGAAACGGAAACTCCAAATACGACGATTCGCTTTGGATCGATCCGCTTTCATAAAAGAAAAAGCCCGCCACACTCGCCCGCGTCGCGTAGGGCTTGACAATCAACGAAACCAAATCCCGCTGCGGAAAATACTCATCCAGCAAAGAGAGGTCTTCCGCCCCTAACTCCAAACCGTCCCTCGTGTGGCTGCGATAATAGCCGACGATCTGCGACGGACCCGCCTCCAACCGCTGGATCGTCTCACTCCAAATCACCAAGTCATTAGCGGACAGCACGTACGACGGACCCTGCGCATGCTCACACGCCACCGGCGCAAAGTCAAGAACCTGCACCACCACCTGGTCGCCCATCTGGCCGCGGGTACCTAACAACAATCCGCCCACCTCCGCGCCACGGCGCGGCACCGCACCGAATCCCTTCATCACCTCAAGGATCATCCGATCCACCACATCAAACTGCAATTGAATCGCAATTGGCTTTTGCGGCGGCTGCCAGGAATAGAAAGGGACTTTGGGGGCGGTATCCAATCCGGGGTTCAAGGGTGTCAACTCCTCACAGGGTAAATCTCTTCAAGTATAGTCAGGGAAGTGTCTGGAGTCTTGTATTTGATTGCAACGCCGATCGGCAACCTGGAAGATATGACCATCCGCGGCATTCGGCTGCTGCGCGAGGTCGACGTCATCGCCTGTGAGGATACCCGTCACACCCAACGATTATTAGACCATTTCGAGATAACCACCCCCTCCGTCAGCTACCACGAACACAACGAAACCTCCCGCGCCAACCAGTTGGTCGAGCGAATTCTCGGCGGACAATCCGTCGCCGTCGTCAGCGACGCCGGAACCCCATTGATCTCGGACCCCGGATACCGCGTCGTCCAAGCCGCCCTCGAAGCCGGCCTCACCGTCGTCCCCATCCCCGGCGCCTCCGCAGTCCTGACCGCTCTGGCCGGCTCCGGCCTCGCCACCGACGCTTTCTGCTACGCCGGCTTCCTCCCCCCCAAACAAGGGCAGCGTCGCAAGACCCTCGAACTGTGGGGCACCGTCGAGGCCACGCTCGTCTTCTACGAAGCGCCCCATCGCATCCTCGAATCCCTCGACGATATCGCCGCCGTCCTCGGAGATCGCTCCATCGTCGTCGCCCGGGAACTTACCAAACTCCACGAGGAGTTCCTGCGCGGACGCGTCTCCGAAGTCAAGGCGACCCTCGCCCAACGAGCCGTACAGAAGGGAGAAATTACCCTCCTCATCTCCCGCGAAAAGGCCGCCACCGGCCTCGTCGTCCCCGTCAAAGAAGCCGTCCGTCGCCTCATCAGCAGCGGCGTCGATCGCATGGACGCCATCAAGCAAGTGGCCAAAGAACGAGGCCTCGCCAAACGCGAGGTCTACGACGAATTGGAGCGATAATTA
>JBKJLJ010000886.1:0-3008 GCA_046597015.1 Bryobacteraceae bacterium | reverse complement strand
GTGCATGACGCGCTGGCCTTTGCCGTGGAGCCTGGCTCCGGCGTCGAGCTGCAACATGCAACCCGGGTTGGACGCGACGATGACTTCGGCACCGGTCCCGTTGACGTAGCCCATCTTGTTTTTCAGAAGCTGGCTCGCCATTTCCGATTGGACGACGTTGTAGATACCCGCGCTACCGCAGCAGAGGTCGCTCATAGGCATCTCTTTGAAGTTCAGTTGGGGAACGGCGGCGAGGAGCTTGCGGGGGCCAACCCGGACTTTCTGGCCGTGAGCGAGATGGCAGGAGTCCTGATAGGTGACCGTGATCGGCATCGGGCCCATATTGGGATTCAGCTCAATGCTGCCGAGGAACTCATTGACATCGCGCATTTTCTTGACCCACTCGTGGGCTCGCTCGTGATACTTCTCGTCAGTTTCGAGCAGTTCGTGATACTCCTTGAGTGTCGAGCCGCAGCCGCCGGTGTTGCTGATGATGGCGTCGAAGCCGCCGTCCAGGATGGCGTCGATATTGTTGCGCGCCAACTTGCGGGCGTCTTCCTTGCGGCCAGAATGGACGTGTAGCGCGCCGCAGCAGCCCTGGGCCCCCGGGATATGAACCTCGCAGCCATTCTTTTGCAGCACCCGGACCGTGGCCTCGTTGAGCCGGGAAAAGGTGACGTTCTGAATGCAACCGGCGAGGAAGGCAACTTTGTATTTCCGGGCTCCTTCGGCGGGAAACGTCTTGCCGATCTGGCTAAAGAAGAACGGTACTTCCGCGTTGGGGGAAAGCGATTCAATTTCGGCGAGCTTGCCGAACGGCTTCAAAATACCGCTCAACCGCACGAATTTTTGCAGGCCGGAAGCTTGGTACAGATAAAGCCCGGCCCCGGCGAGACCGAGCATCCAGCGGGTCTGCAACAATTGACCGAAAATGAACCAGCGGAACAGACGAATGGGGAACGGGCGGGGGCGGTTGTCTTCGATGTGGGCGCGGGCGGCTTCGATCAGCTTGCCGTATTGCACCCCGCTCGGGCATGCCGTTTCGCAGCCGCGACAGGCGAGGCACAAGTCCATGTGGTCGACATAGGTCTGGCTCATCTCGGCTTGGCCGGTGGTGATCTGGACCATCTGATAGATGCGGCCGCGGGGCGAATCCATTTCGACGCCAAGCTCCCGATAGGTGGGGCAAGCGTTCAGGCAAAGGCCGCAATGGACGCACTTGTCGAGATCTTTCTGGAGTGGAGCTTCGGAGTTGTTCAAGTTAGATGCGGCCATAGAGACGTCCCTTGTTCAGTAGATGCGCGGGGTCCATCATGCGCTTAATCTTCTCCATGACGGGGAAGTCGTTGCCCGGGGAGGGCCATTGGAGAATGGCGGCGCGTTCGGCTCCGGCTTCTAGGACACCGGGGAACGGTTCGCGAGCGTTGGCCAGATGAAGATAGGCGACGCCGTTGGCCGCACGGACAACCAGCGGGCGCTTTTCCGTTTCGAGCAAAGCGAGCAGACCTTGCAGCCTCGTGGAGACGCGGGCGACCGCGCCCTTTGCGTTGCGGGTTAAAAAGTCGGAGGAGAACTCCGCGACCCGGCCGATCAGGGTGTCGTTGGGGGCCACGTGGTAAGCCGACAACTCGCTTTTGTAGCGATCGATAACGACGTTGCTCCCCCCCACGGGAAGAATCAGAAGGAAGCCTTTGTGCCCGAGAATCTCCGCAGCCGCCGGGTTCAGCAGATCAATGCCAGCGGGTTGCAGGACGCCGGAGAGCAGCCGATTCCGTTCCGCGACAGCCTCGGTGGCCGTAGCGAAGCTGCGAACAAAGGTGCAGTGGTCCGGAGGGACCGGGATCAGTTTGAAGTTGATCGAGGTGAGCACGCCCAGGGTACCGTAGCTACCGATCAACAGTTTGCCCATGTCGAGGCCCGCGACGTTTTTGACGACCATCCCGCCGCTCTGCACGAGGTTGCCTTCCATCGTGGCAAATTGCATGCCGATCACGAGGTCGCGAGCGGAACCGAACAGGCGACGCCGGCTCCCGCTGAGGTTGGTGGCGATGACACCGCCGATGGTGGCTTTCGGGGCGTAGGGTGGGTCGAGGGGGATCATCTGCCGATTGCCGCCGACGAGGCGGGTGAGTGTGGCATAGGACATGCCCGCGCCCACGGAGATGGTGAGGTCGCGCGGTTCGTATTGGATGATGGAACTCAGTCTCGCCGTTGTAATGCGTACGTCCGCTTCGAGAACGGGGCCACCCCAAAGCGACTTGGAGAAGTTTCCGCCCGTTTCGACGCTGTGCTTTTTCTCACTCGCTTTTCGCAGTGCGTCCGCCAGTTCGGCCGGGGAGTTGGGGGAGAGATTTAACATCCTAAACCTGTCAGTATAATGGGTCTCACGATGCGTCTGGTGCTTGCTCTATTTTTGACCCTGCCGATCTACGGACAGGAAGCCGCGATTGCGGCGGTTTTGACCGAACAAACGGCTGCGTGGAACCGGGGAGATTTGGAGGCGTTTACGGCGACCTATGAAAATTCGCCGCAGATTACCTTTCTGGGCAAGACCTTGAATCGCGGCTATGGTGAGGTGCTGGCTCGATACAAGAAGAGCTACGGTACCCGCGAGTCGATGGGGAAACTGCGATTCGAATTGATGGAGACCCGGATGCTGGGCGCGGACCATGCCATGGTGTTGGGCAAGTTCTTTCTGACGCGGACCACGGCGGGCGGGGGTGATGCCACGGGCCAGTTCACGCTGGTGCTGAAGAAGACGAAGCAAGGCTGGAAGATCGTCCACGATCACACGAGTTCGTAGGCGTCTCTTCGAGTATTAACGGCGAAGGTCGTCGAGCAACGCTCGGGTGTCGATGGTGGTAAGCCGGAGCAAGTCGAGGCCGTCGGAGAGCAAACGCGGCGAGCAAGCATCGCCAACGAATCGAGATCTGTCCTCCTCACCGGAAAGTGAACGGGGTTCACTCTCTGGCGAGAACGGGTCGGCGAACACCACGACGTTCACTTCGCGGACTTTGCGGCGGGTGGAG
>JBKJLJ010000690.1:0-6146 GCA_046597015.1 Bryobacteraceae bacterium | reverse complement strand
TCGTCATCGTCATCCGACGAGGACCGTCAGCACCGGCCGCCTCTGGCGCACCCATGCCGCCTGGCATGCCACCCGCAGGCATACCACCGGGCATACCCCCCGGGGCCGCTCCGGCGCCCATCATCGCTGCCCCACCCTGAGCCATCATCATAGACGCCATCCCGCCAAACGAAGGCACCGGAGGCTTCTTTCGATTCGCATCCGCTGTCGCCAGAATCTTTGCGACCTCTTCCGGCTTCGCACCCAATGCGGTCAACAGCTCCCGCATGTCAATTGAGAACACTACGTCAAACTTCTTGGCCGGATCACTCGACATCACGTTGGCGCTCGCCGTCGAAGACATCGATTTGATCTTGCCGTCAAATTGCTTGCCCGGAACGGCATCAAGACGCAGTACCACAGCTTGCCCTTCGTTCAAATTGGCTCGATCTAACTCGCCGACCCGCCCCAGAACTTCCAGCTCAGAGAGGTCAAGAACGTCCGCGATCGGCATCCCAGGTTGCACCTGATCGCCTTCGCGAATGTCCGGTACGTCGAACCCAACACCCATTCGGCTCGTTTGATTCTGCCGAACCGCAATCAACCCACTCATGGGTGCCAGCACCTTCACCTGGCTCAGCCGAGCCCTCTCGCGCGCCAGTTCCACCACCGCTTTCTGACGTTTCTCGCGCAATACGGCCAGCTCGGCCTCCGCCTGCTCCTGCCGCGACTTGATGTCGCTTTCCAGTTGCTTCAACCGGCGCTTGGACTCTTCGAGGTTCAAATCATTTCGCTTGGCGTCAATCGGCGAAAGTAACTCATTCCGCTTCACCTCTAGCTCGGAACGCCGCACCGCGTAGCGGGCCCGCAATAACTCCACCTGATCCGAGTTGTTCCGAATCGCCAAGTCGGCCTGCGACTTCTTGAACTGCTCATCAATCTGATCGATTTCAAGCTGCTTCTCTTCCAACCGAGACAGAAGTTCAGCGTCGTCGAACTCCACGACTAGATCCTTGTCCCTTGCAAACGAACCAATTTCAGCGAGCTTAGTCACCTGTACGGTACCGAATAAATTAGGAGCGGTTAGGGTGGCCGATCGCACCGCGCGCAGTTCGCCTCGTGCAAACGTTTTTACAATAATGTCGCCTTGCCGAACTTTCGTGGTCGCAATCAGGGATTGCCGCTGCGGTAACTGTTGGACGAATTGATAACTCGCCCACGCCGCACCCACCACCACGGCCAGTATCACCAATCGAATCAGAAGCTTCTTCATGTCGTCCCGCCTACAGTTTTTTCGCCCGCTTCGCCGCTTCGTTCGGGTCTTCCATTGCGATCGTATCGCCCGGATTTAAACCCTTAAGGACGACTAAGTCCGTTTCGTTTCGCCTGCCAACTTCGATTGTCCGAATCTCGAATCGTTCGCCCTTCTGAATCCACACCGCCGGTTTGCCCTTATGCAAGAAACTTGCCCGCGCCGGGATCAAAACCTTATCCATCGCACTCTCAATAATGATCTCCGCGCTGCTGCTCATTCCAGGCCGTAAACGCGGATCAACTTTAGTCAAGGTCGCCCGCGCAGGGAAGGTCTTCTCGGTCAGGCCCATGCCTTTCCAAACGACCGCCGCAATCGGACTAATCCAATCCAATTCCGCATCGAACTCTAACTCCGGAATCGCATCGACGCGCACCCGCAACTTCTGTCCTAACTGCAACTTGCCCCGATCGACCTCGTCGAGCTTCAACTCCATACGCATCGAAGTCAAATCAGGAATTTCGGCGATCGCCGCTCCGGTCCATGCGCGGTCGCCTTCCTTAAAAGGAGGCAACGAGGACCCAAAAGCCCCAGCAGTTCGCGTATTCGGAAGAATATTTACGATCCCATCGTTGGGGGCGACGATCGTCATCTTCGACAGATAGCTCTTAGCCCGCTCGGCATCCCGCACAGTTTTCTCTTTCTTCTGGTCCAGGCGTTCAACGTCAGCCTCCTGGGTCGTCTTATGAGCCTTTACCGTCGTCTTCACTTGGTCCAGGTCACCCTCGGTAGTGGTTACATCAATCCGGTTCTTCTTGCCTTCAATTTCAGACAGAATCTCCGCCTTCGAGGCTTCCAACTTAGACCGTTCGACGTTGTACCCCGCTGTCATCAGGTTCATCCCGTCCAACTCATTGACGATCCGATGAGACGCCTTTAACTGAACGATTTCTTTGTCCACCGTCCGAACACTGGTCGCTTTATCGAGATACGTCTGTTCCTGCTGCGCGCCGTCGAACTCGACAATGACGTCACCCTTTCGAACTGGCCTGCCCGTTTCCGCCAACCGAACGATGCGAGGGTCCGGAATCTGGGGCACCGACAGCGTAACCGAGCGCGAGGATCGCACTTCGCCACGCGCCTTCACGCCGATCACGAATTCGCCCTTGCGAACCTTGGCCACCGGCACTTCGACTTTCGTCGTGCCATTCTGTGTGTAGTAGTAATAGCCACCGCCGAGTGCGGCGGCAAGCAGCAAACCGGTCATGATTTTTCGACGGCGCTGCGACCCCTCGGATTGGCCCAGACGAATCTTCGGCTTGATATCTTTTGATGACATTGTTTTAGTCCCCAATTCCGTCCGAACTAGCTCTTCTGATCGCCCGGTAAAGCCGCAGGTGGCTTGTCCAGCGCCACGACTTCGCCAGCCTTAACGCCGGATTTGATCGCTACATGGGTAAAACTGGCCAAGCCCAGTTCCACTTCACGGCGCTCCCATTGGCCCGTCGCCGAGCGAACAAGCACAAAAGCTTTTGTGCCCTCGCCGCCGAGACCCTGTACCGCTTCGATAGGAGCCACCGCCGCCAGCGCCTCTTCTTCTTCTAAAATAACGTCCGCGCTGACGCTCAAATCGGGGATCACTCGGGGATCCATTTTCTCTAATTTAAAGCGTACCAGCACGTCTTTTTTGAACTGCGCCCGGGACCCGCCAGCCTTCGTTATCGCTCCAATCACCACCAGCCGGCCCGGCAATTCCAAACCCGGGAAAGCGTCAAACCGTAAGCGGGCTTTCTGACCGATCCGCATCGACTGCACATCGGATTGATTCACGGTCGCGTTCACGATCATCGAGGATGGATCCACAATTTGCATAAACAGCATGCCAGGGTTAACCGAGTCCCCCTGCTGAATCGCGCCAAATTCGGACCCGCGGAAGGTGTTCTGCATCACCACCAAACCGTCCATCGGAGCCTTCACGAGCATCTTATCGGCGTTCGCTTCCGAGCGCTTGTATTCCATCTTCGTGCTTTGTAACTCCAAATCGGCTGATCGCACCTGCGCCGTTTCCCCGATATCCAGATATTTCCGCGCTTCCTGCAGCTGTTTCAAATTAGCCTTCGATTCTTCCAGGGCCAAGCGCAGTCGCTCGCTGTCTATCGCACTTCGAACTTCAATGGTCTTAATGTCTAGCTCGGCCTTATCAACGGCGTTTTTTGCCGTCAGAACCTGCTGCTCATAAGACTTTCGCGTAATCTGCAGTTCCGCGGTTTGCTTTCGGAAATCAGCTTCCGCCTGCGTCACCGTCGACTTGAAATCGTCCAGTCGCTGCATCATATACTGGCGGTCGAACTCGGCCACCACCTCACCTTTTTTAGCCATCGAACCACTCTTTGACAACGCCTGGATCTGCAAACCAAATTCGCTGCCACCGCGACCACCACCGCCGCCGCCACCTCCTCCCGGAGGCCCACCCCCACCCTGGAGCGCTCCAGCCGTCGAACCGATCCCTGTGCTGGCCGCCGCTCGGGTTGGTGTCGCCCGGGGTGCCGCTACTGTGGTCGTTCGTCCAGACGCCGAACGCGCCGAACGCAGTCCACCGCTACCGCCAGCCGCGCCTGATGTCGAGGCCAAGGACTGGGCCCCACCCCCGCCGCCACTCGATTGGTCGCCACCGCTGGACGTAGCAACGGACCCGCCGCTACCGCCCGAAGAGCTTCCACCACCGCCGCCGCCACCGGAACTCGACGCACTCCCGCCTCCACCGGAAGATCGACCACCGCCCATCATCGACATGCCGCCACCACTCGACACTTGCTGAGAACCGCCCCCCCGTCCACCGCGAAGCGAGGGAGCAATCAAGGAAGAGTACTTCTCCGCCGCCGTCACCCCGGTCAGACGAATCGTTTTCTGGACGCGTCCCTGGTCGACCGTCGCCGTCCGGACGACTACTGCCGTTGCGGCCGTTTCAGCGCTCTGCTGCCCACGCTGCCAATACCAATACCCTGTGCCGGCCACCACAACCGTCAACGCTATCCAGACCCACGCCCGGCTCTTCCCACGACTGGGCTCCTCCGGCATCGAGACCTGCGGCGCGCCATTCGTAGGCGGGGTCGCCACGGGCGAGGGAAATTCAGGCAAGGCAGAACTAGCCATAAAAAGAGGGTTCGAATCCATCGGCTGAGACGACATAGGAGGGTATTCCTTTACAGACTGCTACAACGGGTTAGACGAAATTTTCATCGAAAAGGTTATGCAAGGGACCCGGGGCACATTGAATTTCGTTAGCCACTCATGGAAGCCAAAAATTCGGCGTTGCTTCGCGTCTTGCCCAGCTTGTCCTGCAATAGCTCCATCGACTCAACGGGGGACAATGGATTCAATACTTTACGGAGTACCCAGACCCGATTGAGCTCCTCTTTCGGGATCAGCAACTCCTCTTTCCGCGTGCCGCTCTTGTTGATGTCAATGGCCGGGAATACCCGCTTGTCCACCAACTTCCGGTCCAGATGAACTTCCATGTTCCCCGTACCCTTGAACTCTTCAAAGATAACATCGTCCATGCGAGACCCTGTGTCGATCAGCGCCGTAGCGATAATCGTCAGCGAGCCGCCCTCTTCAATGTTACGCGCCGCTCCAAAAAACCGCTTCGGCCGCTGCAGCGCGTTCGAATCCACGCCGCCCGATAAAACCTTACCCGACGGGGGAACGACGGTATTGTAGGCCCGGGCCAATCGCGTGATCGAGTCGAGCAGGATAACGACGTCCCGTTTATGCTCCACCAACCGCTTGGCCTTTTCAATCACCATTTCAGCCACTTGCACGTGTCGCGCCGCCGGCTCGTCAAATGTCGAGCTGATCACTTCGCCCTTCACGCTCCGCTGCATGTCAGTGACTTCTTCCGGCCGCTCGTCGATCAGCAATACAATCATCGTCACGTCCGGATGGTTCGTTGTCAACGAGTTTGCAATCGCTTGCAACAACATCGTCTTACCGGTCCGCGGCGGGGCAACAATCAGACCACGTTGACCCTTCCCAATCGGAACCATCAAATCCATCACCCGACCAGAGAAATTCTCTTTGGTCGTCTCCAACTTGATTCGTTCCTGCGGGTATAACGGCGTCAGATTGTCGAAAAAGATCTTGTTCCGCGCCTCTTCCGGCGGCTCAAAGTTAATCGCATCCACTTTGATCAGAGCGAAATACCGCTCGCCCTCTTTTGGAGGCCGAATCTGCCCGCTGATCGTATCGCCCGTGCGGAGGTCAAAGCGGCGGATCTGCGACGGCGAAACATACACGTCGTCCGGGCCGGGCAGGTAGTTGTACTCCGGTGCCCGCAAGAAGCCAAACCCATCCGGCAAGCATTCCAGCACGCCTTCGGAAAAAATCAACCCGCTCTTTTCGGCCTGCGCCTGGAGAATCTTGAAGATCAGCTCCTGCTTCCGCAGGCCAGCCGCCCCAGCCACCCCGAACTCCTTGGCGATCCCATTCAGTTTTTGAATGTTCATCTCCTTCAGTTCGACTAGGTCTAGGGTATTCGGATCTCGCTTGCTCGGCTCGGTTGCTTCCGTAGCGCCGCCCGAGGCCGCCGGCTTTTCAGCCTTCGCCACTCGCGGCTTCGTTTCCACCGGAAGGATTTCCGCTTCGGTCTCTTCCGGCGTCACCGGCTGGTTCGTTTCTTGATCGCTTGCCAAATTTCCCTCGCTCCCTGACCGCTGATGGCCGAGAATGGCACCAGCTCAACCCCCGGGATTTCCTTCCGGATGGCCGCCAAGCCGTGATGCAGTTCGGATTGATTCAGTTTGTCTATTTTCGTGGCTACCACGAGGTAGCGCTTTTCGTGATGTTCCAGCCACTCCCGCAAAACGCGGTCGTGCTCCATCCAGCCACGTCTGCCGTCAAGCAGCAGAATGCAAAG
>JBKJLJ010000679.1:0-2628 GCA_046597015.1 Bryobacteraceae bacterium | reverse complement strand
GCATCATCTCAGCCAGAAAAGCTAGTACGCGTGAAGGCCGAGCATATTTTGAATAAGCCGCTAACCAAACAGCAGCGCGCTACCCTGAACTATTTGGCGAAGACGCCCGATTCTGAGATCGACTTCTCGGACATCCCGCCACTCACTGACGAGCAACTGGCTCAGATGGTCCCCTTCCGGATGAGGTCCAAAACTACCCTGATCTCCCTTCGCGTCGAGAATGACGTGCTTACGTGGCTGAAATCGAAAGGGCCCGGCCATCTCAGCCGAATCAATGCGATCCTGACGAACGGGATGGACGCCGAACGGCGCATCAAGAGCGCCTGATTCTCTTAGCGGACGCAATCGCCTTTGATCGGGCGTTTGTTGGAACGGACAAAAGTCAAAACTAGAGGTTCGCTCCAAAAGCCAGCAAACGGCCATCGCAATCCTTCACCACGAACTCGCGTGAACGCCAGGGCATATTGGCAAGTCCACGCGCGAATTCCACGCCTTGAGCTGCGTACTCTGCGTAGAGTGCGTCGGCATCTTCGACAAACACGTACGCATCGAGCAGTTCGTCGCGGTATTTGTCCGGATTGACCGTGGGCGGCTCGGCGCAGCGGAAATGAATTGGCTGCTGGTCGCGTGCAACGATCGCATAAACCGGCGGATTGTGCCACGTCCCTAGACATTCGAAGCCGAGCTTTTCCTTGTAATAGGCGAGCGTACCTGCAATATTCACGGTGAAGAACAGAGGAGCGTTCTGACGTACCATCGTGCAATTCTACCGTGCGGCATAGCTGAGTTGGGACGCACGGGCGACTGTCTACTCCGTTGATAACGTGCGCGAGGCCATCCCCGCCACCGGGGAAATTCTACCGCGATGCCGCCCACCCCGCTAACTTCCAATCTCTCGTCGGCTATGGATTTTCTGACGACTTTCCCGGTGCCCTCACTGAAACCGCGATATCCCATCGCCCCGAAAACGTCCCGGAAACTTCGCTCGAATGCCGCTGATCCGCCGTTCATCATCGTCAATAACCAAAACAGGCACAATGTTCTAATGCCCTCCCCGAAAGCCCCGCCACCCACCTACAGATTGAAGATCACCCTGCTCGGCATCGAGCCTCCGATCTGGCGGGTGATCGAGGTGCCGAGTTCCATGAAATTGTGTTGCGTTCATGACGCTTTCCAAGCCGTACTGGGTTGGACTGACAGCCACCTTCACCAGTTCGAGAAGGATGGATTATTTTGGGGCGTGCCAGAGTGGGATGAATTTGACGAACTTCTTAACGAAAGCAAGACGCGGCTTGCCAAGTTGCTCGAGGCCCCAGGCGATTCTTTGATCTACTTGTACGACTTCGGTGACAATTGGCGGCACGAGGTCGTTCTGGAGGCTATCATCCCGGTGAACGAGCTTGCAAAAACTCCCGTTTGCCTCGGCGGCGCACGGCGTTGCCCACCCGAAGACGTGGGCGGTGTTCACGGCTATCAGGAGTTTCTGCAAGTCATCTTCGACCCGGCCCACCGGGAATACGAACATCTGGTTTTATGGGCGGGCGGTCACTTTCACGACGAGTTTGATGGGAAATCGGTCAACGAAACCCTACAGAGGATGCGGTGGCCCCGTCGTCATCGACGGTAAGCCAGAATTCACGCCCAACGATTGACGTTTCCAATTGGCGGATAACTCCCCCGCGGCGGGCATGCGTCGTATAAAATGAAACGACCTTTCTCATGACGCTCGCTGCCGGCCAGAAGTTCGGGCCCTACGAACTGCTCTCGCCGCTCGGTGCGGGCGGCATGGGCGAAGTGTGGAAGGCCTGCGACGAACGGCTGAGCCGCACCGTGGCCATGAAGTTCTCCAAAGCCGAGTTCAGCGAGCGGTTTGAGCGCGAAGCTCGCGCCGTGGCCGCCCTGAACCATCCGCACATCTGCCAAGTCTACGACGTGGGCCAGAGTTATATCGTGATGGAGTTCATCGACGGCGCGCCGCTGAAAGGCCCGCTGCCGGTGGAGAAAGTACTTGAGTACGCCGGGCAGATCCTGGACGCGCTCGACGCCGCGCACCGCAAGAAGATCGTCCATCGGGACCTGAAACCGGGCAACATCCTGGTCACCAAGGCCGGCATCAAGCTGTTAGATTTCGGCCTCGCGCAGCAGCAGGCCGAAATGCTGGACGACCCGGATGCGACCGTGAAGCGGTTGACCATCGCCGGAGAGATTCTGGGCACCCCGCACTACATGCCACCGGAGCAGTTGCACGGTAAGGAGACCGACGCCCGCAGTGACCTGTTCGCCTTCGGCTGCGTGCTCTACGAACTGTTGACCGGCCAGCAGGCGTTCCAGGGTGCCTCGGTGGCCAGCGTCATCGCGGCGATCCTGGAGCGCGAACCTTTGACGTTGAACCTCACCCCGCCGCTGGAACGAGTGATTCGCAAGTGCCTTGCCAAGGATCCGGACGATCGGTTCCAGACCGCGCGGGACCTGAAAACGGCGCTGCTGTGGATGGGGGAGGCGGCGCCAGCAGCGGCGCCGCTGCGGATCGCAAAGCCAAAGCCCGGACGTTGGCCGTGGGTGGCGGCGGCGTTAACGGCATTACTAGCGGCGCTGCTGTTGACGCGCGCTCTCACGCCGGCTCCGCTC
>JBKJLJ010000620.1:0-5165 GCA_046597015.1 Bryobacteraceae bacterium | reverse complement strand
TTCCACCCGGCTCTGAAGTTGATGAAATATCGGTCGAATCCCCAGTTCGCCCTTCATACTTTTGAACGCCGCCTCTATCTGCGTTAACTGGATGTAGCGTTCCCAGAGCACCGTCGGGTCTTCTCCCACCAAGTTCGAACGCAATAGATAATGCCCATCCACCAATTCCGCCTCCCGGAGCTTTTGCTTACGCACCCGGAACGTAAAAGTCTCCCGCGTCACCTCTTGTTTGGCCGATGGCAACTGCATCTCAACAAAACCGAAAGCCCGGCCAGCCGCCGACTTCGCCGCCCCGATCCGCAGCAACAACTGATCCCGCGCCGGACAACTCCGCCGCATCGCCCGCAGTTTCCACAACAACCGCGCCAGCTTCTTTCTCCGCATCGCCATCTCTTTGGCTTGCCGCCCATCGCTCTTGGCCAGCACATACATTTCGCCCCCGTCGGCCGCTAGCTTCACCGACACCGAATCCCGCACTTTGCGCCACGGCAACTCCAGCCATTGCTGCTCCATCTTCCGCATCTTCGCCCGGGGCGTACCCACCAGATAGCGCACCGGCGGATCGGCTTCGCGCATTTCCTTCAACACCGCTTCGGTGGGAATGCCGCGGTCCATCACCCACACCCGCTCAGCCTTGCCGTACATCGACTCAATCTTAGCCAGGAACCCTTTCAACGTGGTCTTATCCAACGTGTTCCCGTCCATCACCTCATAGGCCAACGGGAAGCCATCGGTGGTCACCACCAAAGCAATTACCAACTGGAGGCAGTCCGGCCGCCCATCGCGGCTGTAGCCCCGTTTGGCACTTGGTATCCGTTCGGCTTCTCCTTCCAGATAGGTGCTCGTCAGGTCGTAAAGCAACACGTCGAATCGGGCTTGAAACAGATCCTGCCAGCGTTGGCGCAGAAAGACGAACAGGGCTTGCTTATGATCCAGTAAATGGTCCAGACACCGGTAAAGCCGGTCTTTGGAGGCTACCGCGAAATCGGCGCCGAGCAGGTCCGCCATGGCGGTTTGATCGAACCAGTGACGATGGAGCCGGAATTCGCTGCCGGGATCGACTAACCGGTTTACGACGAGCAGTTGCAGCACCTGGCTCCAGGGGACGGCTTCGCGGCCCTGCTCCAGCCGTTGGTTCCAAAACTGGTCGAGCTGCAACTGGTGCCAGAGTTCACAACCCAACCAGCAATCGCCGAACGAACGCGCATTGCGCAGTTCCATTTCGCTGAGCTTCACTTGGACGCTGTCGAGGGCCTGGGCGGGGACCTCGCGGTCATCAGGAAAGAGGCTCATCGTCTGGAAGCGTTGGGTGGCTTCGTCGAAGACCTCTAGCGTCTTGCGCCAACGTTCCTGCTGGCTATCGTTGATCTCGCCCAGATAGAGGCACCGCTTCTGAACGGACTTGCCCGACGAGAGCCGGCGGGCCTCCACGATGCTAAAGTAGCGGTGCTCTTTACCGTCCTTGGTTCGTCTGTGGCTACGTAAATACATGCCCGATGGCAGCAGAATGCCAGAAAATCGGGGCCATTGATAGTGGGTAGGTCTGCACTCAGCGCGTCGATCTATTTCACCGTTGCAAACAGATGGGTTAGGCCCCCAAACCGCCCAAACGTTGCCGTTTCTAGGCTCGAACTGCGAAAGTCAGGCTAATCCCTCCGAAACCGATAGACTTTCGCTGGCGGGGATACAGGATGGCTGGCAACCGTGAGGCTCGCGCGCTGGAGGTTCTGTTCAGTCAATGTCTGCACGAACATCCGTGCAGATCACAACTGCTACGCGAGTATGAAGCTGGAGTGCGGGTCTTCCAGTACCTCCGGTGCGTTCCCGAGAACGACATCCCAACGTATTTCAAGCTGGATGCTTGGCGACAATTACTTTCGCTGCCGCACCCTCGCCGAACTTAAGCATGGAATTCCCTAGCGGCGTACTGTAAGCACTATACCGGAAGCGGACGAAACACCGCCGACAGTAGCGAGGATGGGCCACTCACCGTCCGCAATAGTTGCCGGTATTTGCACGGCGATCTGATAGAGGCCGGCGAAACCGGGTGCAAGGGCCGCGCCAAAAACGGTGATAGGGGCTCCGTTCAATGCCATAACCGGGGCGGCGGCGGAGTAGGTGCGGTCGGGCGGGATCTGGACGCCCGACGGCGCGGCCGGAACCGTGGCGCCGAAACCGGTCCCCCACAAAATAATTACGTCACCCGGACGCGCGGGCGTCGTCGCCAAACCGGAGAAGGTACCCGGCTTTGCCGCGAAAGTGAAATCCTGGCGAGTGGCAACCGGCTGGCTTCCAGGCCATTGGAAGAAGGCCGGCGCAAATTCGGAAACCGTAATGTTGATGACGGAGCTGATGCCGGCGGCGGTGGTAACCGTCAATTCCGCGGCACCCGGTGGCACGTCTGGCACGAGTAGATTCAACTGCGTGGGGCTGATGAAGTAAAGATAGGCCGGTTTACCGCCGATCGTGACGCTGACGCCATCGAGCGTGGAAGGAAGGCGCCCGTTGACGATGGCGTTGGCCCAGGTGTTGGTGCCGGAGGCGAGGGAGGAGCCGAGGATGGTGGCCCACGAGTTGGCGGCGAGCGTCGGGGAGAAGCTGGCGCCATTGACTACACCGCCGGAAGTGATGGCAGGGGGAGCCGCCGTACCCGAGAAGGTGACCTTGCGGATACGGCGATTAAGGCCGTCGGCAATGTAGAGACTCCCCGCTGCGTCCACGGCGACTCCGGTAGGGGAGTTGATGCCCGCCGTGGTGGCGGGATTGCCGTCACCAGAGAATCCGGCAATGCCGTTGCCGGCGATGGTGGTGATGATGCCGGCAGAATCGACTTTCCGAATGCGGTGGTTGCTGAAGTCGGGGATGTAGAGATTGCCGGTGGAATCGATGGCGAGCCCGATGTGGTTACCGAAAAGATTCAGCGCGGCGCTGGTGGCGGGGCCGCCATCGCCAGAAAAGCCCTTCGTCCCATTCCCGGCGACCGTGGAGATGATGCCGGCGGGACTCACCTTGCGAATACGGTTGTTGCCGATGTCAGCGATGTACAGATTACCGGTGTTGTCGACGGCGAGGCCACCCGGGAGAAAGAGTCCGGCGGCAGTGGCGGCACCGCCGTCGCCGGAGAATGTGGGCAGAAGGGCGCCGCCGGCGACAGTGGAGATGACCCCGGTAGGGCTCACTTTCCGGACGCGTGAGTTAACGGAGTCGGCGATGTAAACGTTACCGGCACCGTCGGTGGCGACGTCGGTGGGAGTGGAGAGCCGGGCCTGATTGGCTGGGCCGCCATCGCCGGCAAAGCCTGGCAGGGAAGTACCGGCAAAAGTGGAGAGCGTGCCGGACGGATTAACCTTGCGGACGCGGTTATTGTTGGAATCCGCAATGTAGACGTTGCCGGCCGTGTCGGCGGCGATGCCGGAAGGGAAGAAGAGCGAACCTGTGGCGCCGGGGCCGCCATCACCGGCGAAGGTGAACGAACCGTTACCGGCTAGGAGCGTGAGAGCGCCGGAGGGATCGATCTTGTACGCCCGGTTACTGATGTTGTCGGCTGCGTAGACGTTACCCGCCGCATCCACGGCGACTCCGGAGACACCGATACCGACACCGGTGCCGACGCCAGGCGCGGTAAAAGGGATCAAGCCGTTGCCAGCGAGAGTGGAGATTATGCCGGTGGTGACCGCGGCGTTGACGGTGAAGCGAACGGGAATGTTCAAAGGCGTATTGCCGACTCCGCTGGGGGTAAGGACGACGTTGGCGTTATACACGCCGGCGGCGAGACCGGTGGGGTTGACGGAGACCGTCAAGACAGTATTGACAGGGCCGGAGGTTGGGGAGACGGAGAGCCAAGAGGCCGTAGTAGCGCCAGTAAACGTAAGAGTCGCTCCCGGGCTAATGATGGTGGTGGTTTGAGAAGGCGGCTCGGCGGTGCCGGGAGTGAAGGAGAAGGAGAACGAAGCAGGGTTGGCGAGGATCGGGGACCCGGAGGCGCCGGAAGAGACTTTGCGGATGCGGATGTTGTTGGTGTCGGCGATGTAAACGTTGCCGGCGGGGTCAACGGCGACACCGGTGGGACCGAAGAGACGGGCTGCGATAGCGGGGCCGCCATCGCCCGCAAATCCGGGGAGATTGCCGCCGGCGAAGGTGGAGATGATGCCCGACGTGTTCACTTTTCGGATACGGTTGCCGCCGGTGTCGGCGATATAAAGATTGCCATCGGTGTCAACAGTGACCCAGGTGGGGGACATGCCGGCGCTGGTGGCTGGGCCGCCGTCACCGAGGGAAAGCGGGCTGCCGCTGCCCGCGACGGTGGTGATCACGCCGGCGGTATCGACCTTGCGAATGCGGCCCAGGGAGACGAAGTAAACGTTCCCGGTTGCGTCCGTGGCCAAGCCTTGAGGTAGGGTGAGGGTGGCGTTGACGGCGGGGCCTCCATCGCCGGAGAAACCCTGCGTGCCATTGCCGGCAAAGGTCGAAATGATGCCGGATGTGTTGATTTTCCGGATCCGCGAAGAGAGAGTGTCGGAGATGTAGATATTGCCGGCCGGGTCGACGGCGACGCTGGTCGCAAGAAACCCGGCGGCAGTGGCGGGGCCGCCGTCACCGGAAAACGTGGGGTTGCCGTTGCCGGCGATGGTGGAGATGATGCCGGCGGTGTTGACCTTACGGATGTTGGCGCCCGTGGCTATAAAGAGATTGTCGGCGGAATCTATGGCTACCGCGCCCGGGAAGACCTGGGCGCTGGTGGCGGGACCGCCATCGCCGTTGGAGCCTGCTGGGCCGCCCCCGGCGACGGTAGTGATAACGCCGGCGGCATTCACTTTGCGAATGCGGTTGTTGCCGCCATCGACAATGAAAAGATTGCCCTGAGAGTCCGTTGCCACCCCGAGGGCGGCGCCCCCGCCGCCTGCTATTTGAGCGGACGCGGCCGGACCGCCATCGCCGGAGAACCCGCGGGAGCCGGTGCCGGCGAAGGTGGTAATGGTTCCCTGCTGGGCAAGAGAAGGAATCGCGAGGAGGAGGGCGAAAAGCGTCGGTTTCATAAGTGCCTACTGGATGGGGGCGTTGCGGCTGAAGGCAATGGTGCCGATGAAGGCGACGTAATCGACCTCGCCGCCGGCGGTCAGCGCCGCAGGGAAGGGGGTGATAACGTTCGCCTGGACGGCGAGCGT
>JBKJLJ010000596.1:0-5166 GCA_046597015.1 Bryobacteraceae bacterium | reverse complement strand
GTTCTGTAGACTATGGCCCATGCTTGATTGGTCCATCATAGCCGTCTATTTCGTGATTGTGTTCGGGATTGGTTTTTACCATTCGCGGAAGGAGCGAAGCGCTTCGGAATATTTTCTTGCGGGAAACAACGTAGGTTGGTTCGCGGTGGGGGCGTCGCTGTTTGCGACGAACATATCGAGCGAACACTTCATTGGCTTGGCGGGAAGCGGGGCCTCGACCGGGTTGGCGGTGGGTTGCTACGAATGGTCGGCTTCGATTTGTCTCTTGCTGCTGGGTTGGCTTTTCGTGCCGCACTACCTGCAGAGCAAGGTTTTCACGATGCCGGAGTTTTTGGAGAAGCGGTTTTCGCCGGGGTGCCGGTGGTACCTGACGGGAGTGTCGCTGTTCGCCTACGTGTTCACGAAGATTTCGGTGTCGCTGTTTGCGGGCGGGATTTTGATCCGGGAGATTGTGGGGTGGGACTACATGACGTCGGCGATCTTGCTCGTCGTGGCGACGGGGATCTATACGATCTTCGGGGGGTTGGCGGCGGTGATTTACACCGATGTCTTCCAGGCCGTTCTGCTGGTCGCGGGCGCTATCGTGCTGACGCTGATCGGGCTGAATCAGGTGGGGGGATTTGAAGCGTTGCGGAGTTCGCTGCCGCCGGACTTCTTTCACATGGTGAAGCCGGCGAGCGACCCGAACTACCCGTGGGTGGGGACGATTTTCGGCACGCTGATTTTGGGGACCTGGTACTGGTGCACGGATCAGGTGATCGTGCAGAAGACGCTGTCGGCGCGGAACTTGCAGCAGGCGCGTTACGGAACGTTGTTCTGCGCGGCGCTGAAGATTTTGCCGGTATTCATTCTGGTGCTGCCGGGGCTGATTGCGAAGGCGCTCTGGCCGACCGAGGTTACGGGGGACAACGCGTATCCGCTGCTCGTGATGCGGTTGCTGCCGCCGGGGGTCAAAGGACTGATGGTAGCGGCGTTACTCGCTGCGTTGATGAGTTCGCTTTCGAGCGTGTTCAATTCGTGTTCGACGCTGATGACGATGGACATCTACAAGCATTGGAAGCCGGGGGCGACGGACCGGCAACTTGTGAGTTTCGGGCGCTGGTCGACGGTGGGAATTGTCGTGCTATCGGTGGTTTGGATTCCGTTTATCCGGAACTTGAACGACCAGGTTTATCAGTATTTGCAGAGCGTGCAGGCTTACGTGGGCGCGCCGATTGCGGCGACGTTTTTGACGGGGATTTTGTGGAAGGGGGCGACGCCGCGGGCGGCGATTACGACGCTGATTGTGGGCGGGGTGATTGGGGGAGGGCGGTTCCTGATGGACGTCTTGCGGAACGCCTTCAAGATGGACTTGGGGCCGCTGAACGACGTGGTTTCGATCAGCTTTCTGAACTTTAGTTTGGGCGTGTTTGCGCTCTGCGTGCTGCTGATGGTGGTGGTGTCAAAGGCGTCGGCGGTGAAGGAGGACGTGGAGGATTTGACGATGGCGTTCTCGCATCTGCGGGGGAGCCGGATGGAGGTCGCGGCGACAGTGGCGATTCTGGTGGCGGTGGGGGGCCTATGGGTTCATTTTTCCTGATAGAGTGGCAGGCGATATGAGTAATTTTTCACGAAGGAACTGGCTGGGCGCCGCCGGATTGACGACGCTGTTTCAGGAGAATCCGGCGCTGGCGCAGAACGCGCCGATCGGGGCCAAGGATAAGATCCGGATCACGAAGTTAGAGACGATTCTGGTGAAGCCGCGTTGGCTATTTTTGAAGATCCATACGAACGCGGGGATTATCGGGCTGGGTGAACCGGTGGTGGAAGGCCGGGCGCTGACCTGCCGGACCGCGATTGAGGAGATTGCTCCGTATCTTGTCGGGAAGGATCCGCGCGCCGTGACGCACCACTGGCAGGCGATTTACCGGCATGCGTTTTATCGCGGCGGGCCGGTGTTGACGAGTGCGTTGAGCGGCATTGACCAGGCGCTGTGGGACATCAAGGGTAAGGCGCTGGGCGTGCCGGTATATGAGTTGCTCGGCGGGCCGACGCGGAACAAGATTCGGGTGTATGCGCATTCGCGGACCCCGGAATCGATGAAAGCCGATATGAAGAAGGGCTTCACGGCGTTCAAGACGGGCCCGGCGAAGCGGCGTCCGGCGCGGTACATTGAAACACCGGCGGAAGTGAAGTATGCGGTGGAGAAGTTTGCGGAGTTGCGGGCGGCGGTGGGTGACGGCGTGGACATCGGCGTGGATTTCCACGGGGCGGTTTCGCCGGCGCACGCCAAGATGCTGATCAAGGGCATGGAGCCTTATAACCCCATGTTCATTGAAGAGCCCTGCCAGGCGCAGAACCACGACATCATGGCCGAGATCGCGCGGGGCACGCATTTGCCGATTGCGACCGGTGAACGCGTGTTTACGAAGTGGGGCTTCCGCGAGGTGCTGGAGAAGAAGGCCGCAACGATTCTGCAGCCGGATATGTGCCACGCGGGCGGGATCACCGAAGTCCGTTTGATCGCGGGGATGGCCGAAGCTTACTACGCGACGATCGCGCCGCATAATCCGCTGGGGCCGATTTCGCTAGCGGCGGGCGTGCACTTAGCCGCTTCGATTCCGAACTTCCTGATTCAAGAGCAGGTGAGTTTGGGCGAGGGCTATATTAAAAAGCCGTTCACGGTGAAAGAGGGCTATTTGGAGTTGCCGACGGGTCCAGGGCTCGGCATTGAACTGGACGAAAACGCGATGGCGGACAAGATTGGCCATGACTGGCGCAACCAGGAAAGCTACGACGCGGATGACGGCTCGGTGGTGGATTGGTAACCTAGTCGTTTCATGACAAAACAAGAAGTCGTATCCAGCATGCTTGAGATCGGGATTGTCCCGATCATCCGGGTGAACTCGGCGGAGGCCGCGATCCGGTCGATTGAGGCCGTCTACGAGGGCGGCATCCGCTCGGCCGAGATCACCATGACGACGCCGGGCGCGATCAAGGCGCTCGAGAAGCTGGCCGATGCCTTCGGCGACAAGATGATTTTGGGCGCGGGGACGGTGCTGGATCCAGAGACCGCCCGCGCGACGATTCTGGCGGGGGCGCGCTTCCTGGTGACGCCCGCGCTGAAGGTGGCGACGATCGAAATGGCGCGACGCTACTCGATCGTGATCTGCCCCGGAGCGTTGACCCCGACCGAAATTTTAACCGCGTGGGAGGCGGGGGCGGACTTCGTGAAAGTGTTCCCTTGCGCCAATATGGGCGGGGCGAAATACATCAAGGCCGTGAAGGCTCCGTTGCCGCACGTGCTGATGATTCCGACGGGCGGGGTGAACCTGGAAACGATCGGGGACTTCCTGCAGGCGGGGGCGTCGGCGGTAGCGGTGGGCGGCGAACTGATCGACAACGAGACGATCAAGGCCGGAAAGTATGAAGTGTTTACCGAACGGGCCAAGCAATTTCTAGCGGCAGTGAAGAAGGCGAGAGGTCAATAACATGGCGGTCAGCAAAGAGCTTTTGGAAATTCTGGTTTGCCCGCTGTGCAAGACGACCGTGAACCTGACGCCGAGCGGCACCGGCCTGAAGTGCGTGCAGTGCCACCGGGTATATCCAATTCGGGATGAGATTCCGGTGATGCTGATCGACGAAGCGAAAGTCGAAGATTGAAGACAGTGCTGGAGCAATTGCCGACGGGCGCGAAGGTGGGAATCATCCGGCTGCGCTCGCTGGGCGACTGCGTTTTGACCACCCCGGCGATTCATTTGCTGAAGAGCTATCGGCCGGATTTGAAGATCGGGGTGGTGGTGGAAGACCGGTTCGCGGCTGTGTTTCGGGGGAACCCGGACGTGGATGCCGTCCTGTCGCCGGCCTTGGGCGAGTTGACGATTTGGGGGCCGACGCTGGTGATCAACTTCCACGGCGGAACGCGGAGCATCTGGCTGACGGCGCTGGCGCTGGCCGGCCGCCGAGCGGGGTTCCAACACTTCGTGGGGCAGGCGGTTTACAACGTAAAGATGCCGCGGGCGCAGGAGGTTTTGGGCGTGGAGCGCGCGGTCCACACGGCGGAACATTTAGCATCAGGAATGTTTTATCTGGGCGTTCCGCGGAGCGAGGTTCCGGCGGCCCGGTTGTTTGCCCGGCCGCGGGCGGCGGAGGGGGCTTACGCGGTGATTCACCCGGTCGCTTCGGCGGGGGACAAGACTTGGCGGGCGGATGGTTTCCTGGCGGTGGCCGAACATTTGCGGGGATTGGAACCGGTGTTTATCGGCGGGTCGGGGGACGATCTTTCGGCGTTTAAGAAATTTAAGACGGTGGTGGGCGAGCCGCTCGAAGACACGATGAGTTTGTTGCAGGGGGCGTCGTTGTTTGTGGGGAACGATAGTGGACCGGCGCATATGGCGGCCGCGATGGGGATTCCGCAGGTGGTGATTTTTGGGCCGTCCGACGCGGTGACCTGGGCGCCTTGGCGGGTGCGGGCCGAGGTTGTGAACGGCCGGGGGGCGATGGCGAATGTTACGGTAGCCGAAGTTTTGGCGGCGGTGGGCCGGCTATGAGACGGATTTTGAGCTATGTGCGGCCGTACGCGGGATGGCTTTTTGCGTCGGTGTTGCTGATGGCGTTGGCGGGCGGGGCGCAGGGTTTGATTGCGTATTTGATCAAGCCGATTTTTGATCAAGTGCTGAATCCGCAGGGAACGGATTCGGTGGTTTCGGGGGTAATGCTGGTGGTGGTGGCGGCGTTTTTGCTACGCGGGGTGGCGGACTACTTTGGCAACTATCTGGTGAACCGGGCGGGTATTTCGGCGGTGACGGATTTGCGGCAGGCCGTGTTTGAAAGGGTGCTGCGGCAGGACGCGCAGTTCTTTGAAACAACTTCGACGGGGCGGTTAATGTCGTCGATCATGAACGACATCGACAAGATCCAGGTGGCGACGTCGCACATTCTGGCGGACTGGCTGCGGCAGACGTTTGTGGCCGTTTCGTTATTGTTCGTGATCTTTCAGTCTTCGTGGAAGCTGGCGTTGTTCAGCGTGACGGTGATTCCGATTGTGATGTTGCCGACGGCGCAGTTGGGGCGGCGGATTCGGCGCTCGACGCGGAAGGCGCAGGACGATACGGCCGAGGTGAACCAGATTCTGCAAGAGACATTGAGCGGCCACCAGGTAGTGAAATCGTTCGGGTCGGAAGTGAT
>JBKJLJ010000508.1:0-9537 GCA_046597015.1 Bryobacteraceae bacterium | reverse complement strand
CCGAGTCAGCCGGCTCCCAGTCCAAGGGCGATGCGAGGCCCTTGGAACCCGTTCGGAACTCGCGCAGAACCAGTTGCTCTCCCTCGACGGCCAAGCGATTCGGAATACCAATCAGCGAATAGTCACACATGAATCAGACCTCCTTTCGGATTCTTCACCTACGTTTCAATAACCGTTTGTTGCCCTCAGCCATCTTTTACCGAGCGGCTGAGAGTGCCCCACGGCCATCTAACTCGCGCTCGGCCCGAAGCCAATCTTCGTCGGGCGAACCGACGGGACAGCCGCGCTCTTGCCAGCATGAATAGGCCTGTTCGCGCACTTCCACCTCACTACATTCAGTTGTTGTGATCGCCGCCGCTGACCGACTCTGGTCGGACCCGGCGCTCACGGATTCCAAACTATCTTGCTTCGACTGCTTTGACATTTCTTTCCCTCTCTTTTCATGAGCGGACCATCACCAGCAAAATCTTCACAAGCTGACCGTCAATGCGGCCAGTATCGGAAGTTCGCAGGAATTTCGGACCGCTACTTCCTCCTTTCGTCAGCAATCCGCGGTCCACTCTGCAAATCGCGAATCGCCGCTATGGAAGATGCTCGGCATCACAATGAGCTCTCAGCGCCTTCTTGAGTGTTTTGGCATAAGAGGATCACTCCGAATCTGGTGCCTCAAATGAGGCTAGGAAGGGCAAACGCGAGCCGTTCTGCATCGCGAACGCGACCAGCACGCCTGCGGGTATCCAGACCTCCGCGAACTCGTGTGTCCCAAACATGCGCTCCGCGAGGCCTCGAAAACACGATCACCCGGCAGGTGAGCGTTGATTGGCTGCCGCAGGCCACCGAAAGATCCCGAGATCTGGCTCACGTAGCAGGAGCATGGTGGTGGCCACCGGGATTACTCCGTCATTGCCGCCCGCTATGGCTTTGCCCGGCGGATGCCCTTAAGACGGGTGCGCCTCAGGAGTGGGGCATCGACTGCGACCAGCGCTAAGCTGCTGGGCCGATCGGCGATGGGGGGTCAGGTGACCAAATACGGGCGCTGACGCCTCGCATGAGGCGGCCGGTGTCTCAATTTCCTTCCACACTCGGAATGGTCAATTGGCCCATTAGTTTGCTTTGTGAATTGCAATCCCTGCCGTCAATGATCTCAAGAACTGCGGAAAGGCGCGCGATATGCGCTAGCTCAGCTAGTCTTCGTCCAATGGCCATTACCGTGCATACCCGAATAGCGATTGGAGATTACGATGAACATGAAGAAGAACATAACGGCGTTCACGGCCGCGTTGATTTTGCTGGGCCGCTTCTCTCTAGCCACACATCTATTATGTCCACGCCGCCAACGAAGGAACGCAATGCTGTTCTGATCTTTGTCGTGCCGGCCCGGTGCACGATTGTCGTGTTGGGCGACACCGGTATTCATGAACAAGGTTGCCAGGATTGCTGGTGTGAAATTGTGCGGATCGTGTCAGAGAAGTTTAGGGAGGGTAATTTTACGGACGGACTCGTTAACGGAATCGCAGCCGCGGGCGAGCAGTTGGCAACGCATTTTCCATTCCACGCTGACCTCGACTCGAATGAGTTGCCGGATGATGTGGACTTGGGACCCCCGACCTGACGGAGCTCCCGCACAGTGCCGGATAACTCTAGCGAGTAACGCCTCTTTTACGGCGAAGGAGATCGAAAGAAAATGAATATGACCACACAATCAACCACAACGCAGACCGATCCGGTCTGCGGAATGCGAGTAGAACCGAGCCCGGTTGCCGGCTCTTCGCAGCACGCCGGGAAGACTTACTACTTCTGTTCCCGGGGATGCAAGATAAAGTTCGATGAAGTCGCGCATAAGTTCGCGGATTCGGAGCGGTCGAGGGGCTCTGGCAGCGATGGCTAATGTGGGTGGAGGTCCCGGACCTCGCGGATTGCCGGACTAACCGACGGGACCCCAGCGATCAACGTGCCGCAGCTTCATTGGCGTGCTCTACCGATGATGCCGGCCGATTACGGCTCGGGCGAACGGCAGCAGGTGAACGGACCAGGGATTGCTGCCAGTGGATAAAGCGAAGAGCAGGTCAGACGAGTTTGGAATAAAAGGAGAACGCATATTATGTTACGACTAGCAAAAGATCTAAAGGGATACAAACTAAGTGCCCGCGATGGTGAGATCGGCAGTGTCAAAGAGTTTTACTTCGATGACCAGAGTTGGGCAGTTCGATATCTCGTTGCTGAAACAGGCGGCTGGCTGACCGGCCGGCAGGTCCTTGTTTCGCCCTACGCACTGGACCCGGCCCGCACGAATGAAGAAGTCATTCCGGTGGACCTGGCTAGAAAGCAGATCGAGAACAGTCCATCCCTAGATACCGACAAACCAGTTTCCCGCCAGTACGAAATGCAGTACTACCCGTATTACGGCTATCCGGGATACTGGGGCGGCCCGTACATGTGGGGAAACTCAGGCTATCCTATTCGCGGACAAGCTGGATGGTCCGAATCCATTCGTCACGACGAAAACGACGATCCTCACCTTCGCAGCACGCATGATGTGACTGGACGGACAATCCAGGCCCAGGACGGAGCGATCGGCGACGTCGAGGATTTTGTCATTGATGATGAGACGTGGGCCATTCGATACTTGATCGTTGATACCGGAAACTGGTGGCCGGGCAAGAAGGTTCTGATTTCAACGCGATGGATTGAAAAAATCAGTTGGGAAGAATCAAAAGTCTTTATCAACCTGACTTGTGAAGCCATCAAAAATGGACCCGAATATACTGAAGCAGCTCTTGTCACACGCGACTACGAAACAAAATTGCATCGGCACTTCGACCGCGAGGGGTACTGGGCGGATCAATTGCCCCTCGGGTCTGCCCAAGGAGAACGGCAAAGGTCACATCACGCAGGACAAGGGTGATTTCGGAAGGCTGGTGTGGGCCAGGAAACTTATCAGGGAGATCGGTTTCTTGGCCTTCCGCTACGACGCTCTCGGAGTTCCCATCGCCAGAGGGGTTTTATTACGCGCACTTTAGTGGTTAACCGGAGCTTTCGCCTGTTTGATGTTTTTGTGCATAGGCCGAGGAGACAAGGAGAAACGAGCAATGAGCGTGGTAACCGCGACAACGTGCAATCCGGCGCAACTGGATCAACTTGCCATCAATACCATCCGGTTCCTGTCGGTTGACGCCGTACAAAAGGCCGAGAGTGGACATCCGGGATTGCCTCTGGGCGCCGCGCCCATGGCCTACGTGTTGTGGGTCCGGTTTCTGCGGCACAATCCCCGGAATCCGCAATGGCTCAATCGGGATCGTTTCGTGCTCTCGGCCGGACATGGTTCGGCGTTGCTTTACAGCTTGCTTCACCTCACCGGCTACGACGTGCCGCTCGACCAGATCAAGCAATTCCGCCAGTGGGGCAGTATTACGCCCGGCCATCCAGAGCGTGATCTGACTCCTGGCGTGGAAACCACCACCGGCCCGCTTGGCCAAGGATTCGGCAATGGCGTGGGCATGGCGTTTTCAGAAGCGCACCTTGCGGCACGTTACAACCGGCCGGGGTTTGAAATCGTCAATCACTTCACCTACGGATTGGTCAGCGACGGCGATCTGATGGAGGGCGTCGCTTCCGAAGCGGCCTCACTTGCCGGACAGTTGAAACTCGGCAAGCTCATCTACCTGTTCGACGACAACCATGTGACGCTTTCCGCCGGCACGAACATCGCCTCGGACGAGGACCACGCAAAACGCTTCGAGGCATATGGCTGGCACACGCACTCGGTGAAGGACGGAAACGATTTGGAAGCGATCGATGGGGCTCTGCGAGAGGCGCGAAGCGAAACGAAACGTCCTTCGCTGATTCTCGTCCGAACCCACCTAGGCTTCGGTTCCCCCAAACAGGACTCCTTTGAAGCGCACGGTTCGCCGCTAGGCATTGAGGATGTGAAGCTGACGAAATTGAAGTTGGGCTGGCCGGTGGAGCCGCTCTTCGATGTTCCCGCTGAAGCGCTCGCCCAGCTTCGTGATGCACTGCCGCGCGGGCAACGCTTTGAATCGGAGTGGCGGGAGTTATTTTCCCGCTACATAGCCCAACATCCCGATCTGGGCCGTGAGTTTGAAACAGTGATGCGCGGCGAACTGCACGCCGGTTGGGATGCCGATATCCCCATCTTTCCTGCCGACTCGAAGGGTATGAAAACCCGCGTGGCTGCCGGAAAGGTCATGGCTGCCATTGCGCCTAATCTTCCTTCGCTGATGGGCGGTTCAGCGGATCTGGATCCCTCGACGCACACGCAACTAAAGGGCGCGGGCGATTTTGAATCCTCCGACCGCGCATCCGGCGACAGGCAAGGCTCGAGCGGCGGGGGCTGGAACTACGCCGGGCGGAACTTGCACTTCGGTATTCGCGAGCACGGGATGGGAGCGATTCTGAACGGTATGGCGGTGCATGGCGGCATCATCCCCTACGGCGCTACCTTCCTGATCTTCTCCGATTACATGCGCCCTCCCATGCGATTGGCGGCCATGATGAAGCAGCACGTCATCTATGTCTTCACCCACGACAGCATCGCGCTGGGCGAAGACGGGGCCACCCACCAGCCAGTCGAACAAATCGCCAATCTTCGCGCCGTTCCGGGTCTGGTTGTGGTCCGGCCCTGCGATGCGAACGAAGCCGCGGAGGCTTGGCGAGTCGCGATTGAGTCGCGGGACCGTCCCGTCGCGTTGATCCTGACTCGTCAGGACGTACCCACCCTGGACCGCAGCCGCTATGCCCCCGCCGCCGGGTTGAAACAAGGGGCCTACATCCTGGCTGAGGCGGCCAACGGACGGCCCCAGATCATTTTGATCGCGACCGGATCGGAGGTGGGTCTGATCGTAGAAGCACAGCGTGAACTGGAAAAGAGAAACGTGCAAGCGCGTCTTGTGTCCATGCCCAGTTGGGAGTTGTTCGATGCCCAATCGGAGGCATATCGCCGCACGGTCTTTCCGGCTGAAGTCCGCGTGCGGCTGGCTGTGGAAGCGGGTGCGACGCAGGGATGGCATCGCTACGTGGGGGATCTCGGCGACGTGATCGGCCTGGATCATTTTGGTGCTTCCGCGCCCGGGCCGCTGCTGATGCGCGAGTATGGGTTTACGGTGGAGAACGTCTGCGAGCGGGCACTGGCCCTGCTGGGGAAGAATCATGTCTGATTCCCCGAAACGAATCGGAATCGCTGCGGATCATGGTGGATATGAGTCGAGGGAGTATCTGGCCGCGAAGTTGCGTGAGGCGCACTATGAGGTGGTCGACTTTGGGGACGACCAACTGAATCCGGATGATGATTATCCCGACTTTGTTGTGCCCCTGGCCCGCGCGGTTGCGCGCGGAGAGGTGGACCGCGGGGTGGCTATCTGCGGCAGTGGCGTCGGTGCGTGCATCGCCGCCAACAAAGTGCCCGGTGTGCGGGCGTGTCTGATCCATGAGAGCTTCTCGGCGCACCAGGGCGTCGAAGACGACGACATGAATGTGATCTGTCTGGGCGGCCGCGTGATCACCAACACGGTTGCTTGGGAGTTAGTCGGAATTTTTCTGCACGCACGCTTCAGCGGCGCGGAGCGTCACAAGCGTCGCGTGGCGAAGGTCGCAAGTTTAGAAAACAGGACGGTAGAATCATGAGCAGCAACCCCTTGAAAAGTTTGGGAACGCTGGGGCAGTCCATATGGCTGGACTACATCCGGCGCGACTTGATCGTCAGCGGAGAGCTCCGGCGTTGGATCGAGGAGGATGGACTCCGGGGGATGACCTCGAACCCATCCATCTTCGAGAAGGCGATTGCGGACAGCCACGACTACGACGAGGACATTCGGGCCATGGCGCTTAAAGGAAAAAGCGTAGATGCAATCTACGAAACCCTCAGCCAGCGTGACGTGCAGGGTGCCGCCGACGAGTTCCGGCCGCTGTACGACAGCACTGACGGCAAAGATGGATATGTCAGCCTGGAAGTCAATCCCCACCTGGCGCATGACACCAACGGGACGATGGAGGAAGCTCGCCGATTGTGGACCGCGCTGGATCGGCCTAATGTCTTCATCAAGGTCCCGGGGACAGCCAATGGGCTGCCCGCCATCCAGCAACTCATCAGCGGGGGAATCAATGTCAACGTGACGCTGCTGTTTGGATTGCCTCGTTACCGGCAAGTGGCGGAAGCTTTCATCGCCGGCCTCGAAGCGCGCGCAGCCGGAGGGAAGCCAGTGAAGCATATAGCCTCGGTGGCCAGCTTCTTTGTGAGCCGCATTGATGCGCTGGTGGATCCGCTGCTGGAAAAGCTCGTCGCTCAAGGCGGAAGGGAAGCAGAACTTGCAAAAAAGGCGCACGGGCAAGTTGCCATCGCCAGCGCGAAGATCGCCTATCAAATATACAAAGAGATGTTTGGCAGCGACAGGTTCAGGAAGCTGGCTGATCAGGGTGCCAGTGTCCAGCGACTGCTCTGGGCTAGCACCAGCACCAAGAACCCGGACTACAGTGACGTGAAATATGTCGAGGCCCTCATCGGGCCGGACACCGTCAACACGGCCCCGCTGGAAACCCTGGATGCCTACCGCGACCATGGCGAGCCGAATGCCCGCCTGGAAGAAGGTACCAAAGAAGCCCACTGGGTGTTGGACCGATTGCCAGAACTGGGCATTAGCATCGACAATGTGACGCGGCAGCTTGAGGGCGAAGGCGTCGAGAAATTCAACAAGCCGTTCGATAAGCTGATGGAGACCTTGGCGCAACGGTCACCACGGCATATGACGGGAAAATCATGAAAATAAATCCTCAGGTCAGAGAACAAAGGCGTGATCTGAAGTTCCTCATCGCCTCAAGATCCGGCGTGTTGCCGAAGGCGAACTGGGCATGAGCGACGCGAGGCGGCCCACTAGTCCGACTGCGGAGGCTCTACATCTAACGGAACGCCCGGCGTGGAAAGCGCTCGAAGCGCATTACGCGACCATCCGTGATGTGCATCTGCGGCAGCTCTTCGTCGAAGATCCTCGCCGGGGCGAGCGGCTGACCGCCGAAGCCGCCGGTATCTATCTGGACTACTCGAAGAACCGCATTACGGACGAAACGATACGACTTCTGGTGAACCTAGCCGAGGAATGCGGCTTGCGGGATCACATCGCCGCGATGTTTGGCGGTGAGGCGATCAACGTGACGGAAAACCGCGCTGTGCTGCACACTGCGCTGCGGGCGCCTGAAACTGAACGGATTGTGGTCGATGGCGTAGATATCGTCCCCGAGATTCATGCGGTTCTGAATCGAATGGCCGCGTTTGCGCACCAAGTCCGGAGCGGCGAGTGGCGGGGATACACAGGCAAGCGGATCCGGAATGTCATCAATATTGGCATCGGTGGCTCCGACCTTGGACCCGTGATGGCATACGAAGGGCTGCGTTATTACAGCCAGCGCGACATGAACTTCCGTTTCGTCTCGAACGTGGACGCCACCGATTTCGAGGAAGCCACATGCAACCTAGATCCGGCTGAAACCCTGTTCCTTATCTGCTCGAAAACGTTCACGACGGTGGAGACGCTGACGAACGCTCATGCCGCGCGCGCTTGGAGCTTGCGCACACTCAGCGACGACCGAGCGGTGCCAAGGCATTTCGTCGCCGTATCCACCAACGCCGAAGGAGTGTCTGCGTTTGGTATCGACACTACGAATATGTTCGGCTTCTGGGATTGGGTCGGCGGGCGTTACTCCATGGACTCGGCGATAGGACTGTCGACCATGATCGCCATCGGTCCGGAGAACTTCCGTGCGATGCTCGCCGGCTTTCACACGATGGACCAGCACTTTCGCAGTGCTCCATTCGAACAGAATCTACCGGTGCTTATGGGGATGCTAACGGTGTGGAACATCAACTTTCTCGATGCGCCAACGGTTGCGGTGCTGCCTTACGAGCAGTATCTCAAACGCTTCCCCGCATACTTGCAGCAACTGACGATGGAGAGCAACGGCAAGCATGTCACGCGCGACGGCACGCGCGCCGGCTATCAAACTTCGCCCGTCTACTGGGGTGAGCCGGGAACTAACGGCCAGCACTCGTTCTACCAGCTCATTCACCAAGGAACCCGCCTGATCCCTTGTGACTTCATTGGCTTCTGCCAGGGCCTGAATCCGATAGAAAATGATCACGATCTGCTGATGTCAAACCTGTTCGCGCAAACCGAAGCGCTGGCTTTCGGTAAAACCGAGGATGAAGTCAAGGCTGAGGGCACGCCCGGGTGGCTTGCGCCGCATCGTGTCTTCGAAGGCAATCGCCCGACCAACACCATACTCGCCGAGCGCCTGACACCGGAGCTGCTGGGCGTTCTGGTCGCGCTTTACGAGCACAGCGTCTTCACTCAAGGGACGGTCTGGAATATTGATTCATTCGATCAGTGGGGCGTTGAGTTGGGCAAGGTGTTGGCGAAGCGGACGATGCTCGAGCTGGAAAGCGCAGGCGAGCCGGAACTCAAGCATGATAGTTCGACTAATGCCCTCATCCGACGCTACCGCCGGCTTAAGAAGGGCCGTTGATGAAGGTTTGCCGCTATCCGCCACTCCCGCGCGGCATAGGTAAAGAATGAGTAATAAAAGAGGTGCCGCAAAAGTAAATCAACTCGCAGGCAAGCCTGCCCTGGCATCGATGCTGGTGAATGTACCCAGACTTGTCACGGCCTACTATACGGAAGTGCCCGACCCTGAAGTTCCCGCACAACGGGTTGCGTTTGGCACCTCGGGGCATCGCGGTTCCGCGTTCGACAAAGCTTTCAACGAATGGCATATCGTCGCAATTAGCCAGGCCATTTGCCAATACCGGGAACAGAATCAGATCGAAGGCCCGCTGTTTCTCGGCATTGATACGCACGCGCTTTCCGAGCCTGCTCGTGCCAGCGCGCTTGAGGTGCTAGCGGCGAACGGTGTGGAAGTCATGTTGGCGGAGGGCGACGAATACACTCCGACACCGGTTATTTCTCACGCGATTCTCACCTATAATCGCGGGCGCAAGACAGGACTCGCCGACGGCATCGTCATCACGCCGTCGCACAATCCACCGCATGACGGCGGGTTCAAATACAATCCTCCCAACGGTGGGCCGGCGGCAGCGGTCGTCACGGACTGGATCGAGGCGAAGGCGAACGAACTTATTAACAATGGCCTGCGCGGAGTGAAGAGATTTGCTTACGAGAAAGCTTTACATTCCTCCACGACCCATCGGCACGACTATCTCAACGCTTACATCGCTGATCTCGCCAATGTGATCGACATGGACGCGATTCGGGGTGCGAAGATCAAGATGGGAGTCGATCCGCTGGGCGGAGCCGGAGTCCACTACTGGAAGCCGATCGCCGAGCGTTACGGGTTGAACCTCATGGTCGTGAATGAGGCGGTCGACCCAACCTTTCGCTTTATGACCGTGGATTGGGACGGCCAGATCCGCATGGACCCGTCCTCGCCTTTTGCGATGCAGCGGTTAATCGGCCTGAAGGATCAGTTCGAGATCGCCTTCGCCTGCGACACGGACCACGACCGGCACGGAATTGT
>JBKJLJ010000213.1:0-3672 GCA_046597015.1 Bryobacteraceae bacterium | reverse complement strand
GTTCAAATTATTCTTAGGGTCAATGACGGTGCCGTTCTTCAGCAGCAGGTCATAAGTCGGCTGCGCCGCAAGGGAACTGGCGACGCACAGATAGAGCAGAAATCGCATTCCGCCATTCTACGCCCATCGGAGTTGTTCGCTGGGCCAGGCGGAAGCGACGATGCGTTCGAGGTCGGTGAACTCAGGCGACCAACCGAGTTGAGTCCGTAGTTTCGTCGAGTCGGCCACGAGTTCGGCGGGGTCGCCTTCGCGGCGTTCGCCGAAGACATGGGGCACCGGCTTGCCGGTTACCTTCTCGACGGCCGTAAGCATGTCGCGGACGGAGAAGCCGCTACCGGTGCCGACGTTGAAGGCCTCGCTCGCGCCGCCGGCCAGCAAGTGGTCGATGGCCACGATGTGGGCTTTGGCGAGATCGTCGACGTGAATGTAGTCGCGGATGCAGGTCCCATCCGGGGTCGGGTAGTCGGTGCCGAAAATGGTCATCGGTTGGCCGGTGACCACGGCCTTCAGCATCAGCGGAATAAGATGGGTTTCCGGCACATGACGTTCGCTTAGGCCGGCCGCGGGGTTGGCCCCGCAGGCGTTGAAGTAGCGAAGCTTCACACTGCGCAGGCCGCGGAGTTGATCGAGCCAAGCAAGAACGCGCTCCACCATCACCTTGGTCTCTCCGTAGGCGTTCACCGGTTGAATCGCGGCGGTCTCCGGAATCGGTGTGCTCACCGGGTTACCATAGACAGCGGCGGTAGAGGAAAACACGAGCTTATCGACGCCCGCCTGACCCATCGCGGTGAGCAGCGAGATACTGCCCGAAACGTTATTCGTGAAGTACTTCTCCGGCTCCTTGGAGGACTCGCCGACGGCGATGAAGGAAGCGAAGTGGACAACGGCTTCAATCTCCTGGCGGACGAGAAGTTGCTGCACCTGCTCGGTATCAAACAGCGAACAGATGTGGAGATGGCCTGTGGGAACAGCGTCGCGAAAGCCGGTAGATAGGTCATCGAGAACCGTGACAGTGTAGCCTCGTTGCAGCAATTGATAGACGGTATGGGAGCCAATGTAGCCGGCCCCGCCTGTAACTAGGATGTTCGGCATGAGAAAGTTTCAGTATGGCAGACACGATTAACGGCGCCGGGCTCTTCCTCGACAGCCTGGAGACTTTGGGCATCGACCGCATTTTTACGCTGGTCGGGGATCACTTGAACGAGTTGCTTTCGCAGGCCGGAGCGCGCGGCGTGGAGATTGTCCACATGCGCCATGAGGCGGCGGTGGTCCACGCCGCGGATGCGTGGTCGCGATGCACGCGGCGGCCGGCGCTGTCCCTCGTCACGGGCGGCCCCGGACACACGAACTCGTTAACGGGCTTGGCCACCGCGCAGTCCAACGGATCGCCCGTGATCGCCGTCAGCGGAGCGCCCGCGCAACTGATGCGGCACCGCGTCGTCTTCCAGGATCTCGACCAGGCGAGCATGGCGGCCCCCGCGGCGAAGTGGACCCACACCGTCACGTCGGCCGCGCAGATTCCGTTCGCCCTGGGGAAGGCTTATGCTGAGGCGTCGACGGGCCGGAAGGGCGTAGCGCATTTGACGATCCCGGTGGACTGCTTCCGCGGGTCGGGAGCGGTGAAGCTGGCCGTGCCGCAGGTCGCCCCGATATTGGGTGCGCCGGACGTAAGCGGCTTACTGAAGCTGCTAAAGGCCGCCAAACGACCGGTGGTGATCGGCGGCAGTGGGCTGTGGTGGGCCGATGCGGGATTGGCCTTGCGCGAGTTCATTGAGCGCACTGGGCTACCCTACTACGACGTCACCATGGCGCGCGGCCTGATGCCCAGCCGGGGGTACGCTGATCCCGCCCTGAACAAGGAGGCTCCAGCAATCTTCCGCGCATCCGACCTCGTACTCGTGCTCGGCAAGCGCATCGACTATCGGTTGGCGATGGGGGGAGCGCGGCTGTTTTCGGCCAGCGCGAAGTTCGTGCAGGTGGATATCCATGCTCCCGAGTTAGGGGCCAATCGGGACTTGGCGTTGGGCCTGTGCGCCGACGTGCGGCTGGTGCTGGAAGCGCTGAATTTGAAGGTCGGCAAGTGGCAAGCGCCGGATTGGGTCGCGCCGTCTACATGGCCGGCGGAGTTGGACGCGCTCGCGGAGGCCAGAGCGGGAGACCGGATGATGCACCCGGCGTCGTTCTTCGCCGAGATGCGGCGGACGCTGCCGACCGATCCGCTCCTGTCCTGGGACGGGGGCGACTTCGTGCACTGGGGCCGGTGCATGATGCCGGCGCGGCATCCCGGCGGCTGGCTGCGGCTCGGGCCGATGGCTACTATCGGCGCGGCGCTGCCGAACGCAATCGCGCTGCAGATGAACCGGCCGAAGCAGCCGGTCCTGATGGTGACCGGCGATGGGTCGTTTGGCTTTTACCTGGCGGAGCTCGATACGGCCGTGCGCTATCGGCTTCCGATTGTGATTGTGGTGGGCAACGACGGCGGCTGGGGACTGGAGCGCGAGTTGCAGGGTGAGCTACTTGGTTCGACGGTAGCGTGCGAGCTGCGGCGGACGCGCTACGACCAGGTGGCCAAGGGCTTCGGCTGCGGAGGCGAGAACATCACGAAACTGAGCCAAGTGGGGCCGGCGATGGCGCGGGCGTTCGCTTCGGCGGTGCCGTACGTGCTGAACGTGAACGTCGAAGGGGCCCGCTCCCCGTTTACCCAGTGGCAGCTCGATGGACGCGTCTAACGGTTACGAAGCCATCGCGGCCAAGTTCATGGAGGGCCGCCCGCTGCGCGGCATCGGCCTTTCGACCGTAGCCGAGTGGGCCGCTGCGCTGCCCGACGGCGCGGCGGTACTCGACTTGGGTTGCGGCTCCGGCGAGCCGGTCTCGGTGGTACTCGCGGCGCGAGGATTGACCTTGTATGGAGTCGACGCCTCGCCGACCATGATCGCGGCCTTTCGAGCGCGGTTCCCGGACGCGGAGGCGGAGTGCGCGACGGTCGAAGAATCGGCTTTCTTCCGCCGCTCATTCCAAGCCATCGCGGCCTGGGGACTACTCTTCCTGCTCCCCGCCGCAAAGCAGCGTGAGCTGATCTCGAAGCTGGCCGGAGCCATCGAAAGCGGAGGAAAGCTCCTGTTTACAGCACCCTCATAGGTTGCTTGTTGGAGCGACGCGATGACCGGCCAGGAGTCCGTTTCCTTGGGGCGGGACGAGTACGTCGCAGCGTTGGAAGCGGCCGGCTTCCGCTGCGACGGGTTCCGGGTGGACGAAGGAGAGAACCACTACTACCTGGCCACACGCCGGTAGATCACTTGGGCTGCGGCTCCGGCGAGACGGTCTCGGTGGTACTCGCGGCGCGAGGATTGACCGTGTATGGAGTCGACGCCTCGCCAACCATGATCGCGGCCTTTCGGGCGCGGTTCCGGCTTTGGGGACTGCGCTTCCTGCTCCCCGCCGCAAAGCAGCGTGAGCTGATCGCGAAGGTGGCCGGAGCCATCCAAAGCGGAGGAAAGCACCCCCACAGGTCGCTTGTTGGAGCGACGTGATGACCGGCCAGGAGTCCGTTTCCTTGGGGCGGGCCGAGTACGTCGCAGCGTTGGAAGCGTTCGGCTTCCTCTGCGACGGGTTCCGGGTGGACGAAGGAGAGAACCACTACTACCTGGCCACACGCCGGTAGATCACTTGGGC
>JBKJLJ010000077.1:0-5119 GCA_046597015.1 Bryobacteraceae bacterium | reverse complement strand
ATCGACCTCGCCGCCGTCCTGAACGCTCTCCGCATGGCCTTACCACCCGGAGAGTTGAGCGACATCAACCACGCTTAAAACAGGAGCTTCATCACCAACACCACCACCCGCGGGTTGTTATCCTGCGCCGGGTTCAACTGCCCGAACCGCGGATCCGCCACGTTCGTGCTCACCAACCGCCCAAAATAAGTGTAGTCAAGCGCGTTCTGAAAGTCGGCGCGGATCTGCCACTTTACCCGTTCAAAGAACTGGAACTCCTTGTAAGCTGAGATCTCCCAACTCTCCAAATGCGGGCTCCGTACATCCGGGAACCGCGTCGGGAAATCCCGCAGGGTAAACGGTGCTTGTGCCGACCGAGGAAACAGCGTCGTGTCGAAGTACTTGTCAAAGAACGGATTGAAGTTCGGACGCCCCGCCGTCACGGCCAAACTATCCCGCTGCGAATCGCTCAATTGTGCGCTCCGTGCTGCCAGCGGACCAGCGTTCGGGAAGTCAAACGGCACCCCGCTCCGCGTCATGTATTGCACGTTCAAACCCCAGCCACCCAGCACCGCCTGCGTTACCCCATGCGCCCCGCTCATAAACTTCCGGCCTTTCCCAAACGGCAACTCATAGGCCACCATCGCCGTAAAAGTATGCGGAACGTCAAAATTCAGCAGCCGCTGTTCGAGACCGGAGCCCAAGAGGTTCGTCACGTTCACATCCTGCGCATTCAAAACCGAAACCCGCTCCAACGTCTTCGACCAAGTGTAAGAAAGTGTCGAAGCTAACCCGTTGGCGAACCGCCGCGACGCCCGCGTCTGCAACGAGTGGTAGCTCTGGCTCCCCACCGGCACGTTCGTCAGCGTTACCTGGCTGAAATGCGGATATGGATTCAACAACACCGACCGCGGCACCGTCGCCCCGTTGATCGCTGACCCCGGCAATAAACCCGCCAGCGGGTTGGTCACCTGACCGTTGAAGAACGCCGCGCGTTCGCCCACCGGCAACCGCGTCAAATCGACCGCCGGGATAAAGTTCTGCGCCAGATTCACCGGCAGCTTCGAAGTTAAATTGCCCGAGTAACTCACATCAGTCAACCAGGTATTCCCGATGGTCCGCTGAAAACCGGCTGAAAACTGCTGCGAGTACGGCAGCGGGCGGTCCAAATACTGCGCCGCCGCGATCAATCCCAAGTTTGTCGATAAGCCCTGGCTCGACCCGATCGGCTGCTGTAAGCCATTCGGAAAGAGCGCCTGCGGAAACGGATCGTTCAAGAAACTCGCCGGCGTCAAATTGTTATCCGTGCTCGCGATCACAGTTGTCGGCTGGCTGAATCCCGTATCCGGGCCGGCCGCGTTTTGGCCCATATAGCTCAGCCCATATCCGCCCCGGAAGACCCATTTCGGCAAGAACTGCCAAGCCAATCCAACTCGCGGCTGCCAGTTATTCAGGTCCCGCGTAAACGCCTCCCGCGCCGCGCCGCTCGTCCCGGCGTAAAGCAAGCCGCCCTTCAGCGTCAAACCACTCACCCGGCTCTGCAACGGGCTCGCCTGATCGGAAGCGAAGCCTCGGACCTGGCGATTAAACCGTTCCACAATCGGGCTCTCATAGTCCCAACGGAGGCCGAAATTCAACGTGAGCGTCTTCGTGATCTTCCAATCATCCTGGAAGAAAAACGCCGCGTAATCGTTGCGATACGCCGGCCAAACGTTCTTCTCGACGTTTCCAGAAGTGATTGCCCCGACCAAGAAGGTAGCCAGTTCATTCCCGCTCGTCGCGTCTGCCTGCTGCGCGTTCCTCTGCGTCCAATTCCGGCCAAAGTTGAAGGTCCCGCTCGACGCTCCGGGGCTGTGCGTGTTCGCGTTATACCGCCGCAACTCGGCGCCCATCTTCCATGTCTGCCGACCCCGAATCACGGTCAAATTCGGTTGTACGGAGTAGGTATCCGTCGTCTCATAATTTGCCGTTCGTATCGAACCCAGAGGCGAAATGTTGTTCCCGGTGAAGTTAAACCGCGGAAACTGGCGGACTTCAAACTGGCTCACCAACCGTTCCGGCAGCCCCAACTCAGTCGGATTGAAGCCCCGCCCAAAGACATTCCCCGAAAAGCCTTCGTACCGCGCGAGTCCACCGCGCAAATTAAACACCATCGAAGGGCTCAGGGTATAAGTCCAATCGGCCCCCCAGTTCCGCGATATCCGCGTCGACGGCGCTTCCTGCGATGGTTCGGCCGCGTTGGTCCCCCACTGTACCCGTGCAAAGTTGTTCCACGGCGTCTGCCCATACCGGAAACTTACCCGGCTACGGTCCGATGCCGACCAGTCCATCTTGCCCAACCACTGGTCGTAATCATTCCGCGAGCTATTCACAAAAAGGTAATTGTTCTGCCCATCCGGGCTCTCGCTGATCCGGTTCGGCGCCGGATAAAACTCAATCGTCTTCGCCGCCACTGCGTTGATCCGGTCCCGCGGAATCACATTCCCCGGAAAAGCCACGCGCGGCGACGTCAGCGGATCGAATATAGTAATCTGCTGGTTTGCGTTCGTTACCAACCGGGAAAAGTCACCCGCCTTCTGGGCCGCCGTCGGCACCGTCCATAGCTGAGTCTGGGGATTCCGCTCCCGCAAGCCTTCGAGCGATAACATCCAAAACAGCTTGTTCTTCCCGTTGAACAGCTTCGGAATCAACACCGGACCATCCACTCGAAAACCGTACGTATTGTTCTTGTAAGCAGGCTTCCGGATCCCCACCGAGTTCCGCGAATAGCCATTGGACACCAACTTCTCATTCTTGAAAAACTCGAACAACTCCCCATGAAACTGGTTCGTTCCGCTGCGGATATTGATCGAAGTCGTCCCGCCCCCGACGCGTCCGAACTGCGCGTCATAGGTGTTCGTCACCACGTTTACCTCTTCAATCGCCTGCAATGCCGGCGCAAACGAGGCGCCCCGGTTGCCACGGGTTGAAGTCAGGCCATCCAGCAATACCTCGTTCTCCCCGCTCCGTCCCCCGTTGATCGAAACGCTGTTCATGTTGCCGAACGCATAAAGCTCGAAGTTGCCCCAGTAGTTGCTCGTCTTCGTCACCCCGGGCAGCGTGTATTGGAATTGAAACAGGTTCCGCCCGGCCGTCGACATGTCCGCGATCAGCTTCTGATCGATCGTCCCCGACCGTACCGCCGACTCCGTCTGCAACAAAGGCGAAGCCGCCGTCACCGTTACTCGCTCCGACAACGACCCTACCTGCATCTGCACATTCAGATTCACCCGGTCCACCGCACTCAACTGCAATCCTTCCCGCAGCATCGGTCGAAACCCGTCTTTTTCAAACCGGATCACGTACGCGCCCGGAGGCAGGAACGGCGTCACGTACCGTCCTGATTCGTTAGTCACGGCACCGTACTCTACCTTCCGGTCTACGCTCTGCGCAGTCACGCGCACCCCTGGGATCGATGCCCCCGAGGCGTCATTCACATCTCCCGAAATCACCGCCCGAAACTCCTGGGCGTTGACAACCGCAGTCAACAACAGCAATCCCGCTAAAGCTCGCATCTCGAAAAGATATCAGATGCAAGTTACGTTGTGTAGAACCCTAACGGCTTAGTATTCGTACCACGACGAATGCGCTGACCAACCATGACACGCTAAGCATTCCGTCGATGTCCACTCTTGAATACAGGCCGGGCACACGCCCCCCGTATCGAACGTATGCCAGGAATGCCCACACGTGCAAGCCCACGTGTCGCTCGCCTGAGGCTCCCAGGCGCACAGGGGACAACGAATCTTCGGCCCCGTTACACCCGTGTATTGCCCCTGTTCGGTCTCGGTGATAGTTGGCTTCCCCATACCTCTTAGATGCCTTAAAAGCGGTCGAGGTTACAAAATGGCGAGCGGACGCATCGGTGCCCCCGTCGCGCCTTCTAACTTCAAAGGAGCCCCGACAAACAAGAACTCATTCCTCCCCGCCTCCGCCAACTCTTCCAACTGCAGCGCCTCAATCAAATGGATCCCGCATTCGAACAGCAAATGCACGTGGACGGGCATGTCCGCCGCTGGAACTTTTTCGAACGCCACCGTGTCCGACCCCACCGCCACCGGCTTCCGTTCGCTCAACCACCTTGCCCCCGCCAGCCCCGGACCCGGACCCACCACGGCCCCGCTGGTCGCATTAATGTACCGCCGCGCATCGCGCCAATACCGTCCCCAACCCGTCCGCAACAGCACCACGTCCCCTTCTCGCACCACCACCCCGCAGTCTTCCATCATTTGCGGCGTAATCTCCACGTCCTCTCCCAACGGTCCCAATTGCGCAAAATCGAGCAACACCCCCCGCCTCACCATCGGCGCAATCCCCGCCGCCGTGTGGACGCTCAATCCCGCCCCGTAGCTCTGATTCCCTTCCACCGGCACTCCCCCGTGCAAAGCCCCCCCGCAGGAAAAATGCCCAAACCCATCAATATGCGTCCCCACGTGCGACCCCATCGCGATCGCGTCCGCCGCCGAACTGTTACCCGCCGGTGTCAACATATCCCCATGCTGCTTGGTTAACCCAAACAGATACGGCGGATGCGAGGGATGATGTGGCATCCCGACAAAATACGGCTGCGCGAGGTCAAACACCCGTGCACCCTGAGCCGCCTCCCAGATCTTCAATGCTTGGCCCCCGCCAACTCCGGCAGAAAATAGAATACCGCCCCCATAATCGCGTATACCGCCAACAACTGCACCCCCTCCATCCAGTTACTCTCTCCGTCGTTCGCAATCTGTCCTGTTATGAATACGCTCGCCGTCACCGCCAACACCTCGGCCGGGCTAAACACCAAATTCATGGGCCGTGGTCCCACCCAGTAACTAGCAATCACCAGCACGGGGGCCACGAACAGCGCCACCTGAATGCTTGACCCCACCGCAATCCCCACCGACAAGTCCATTCGGTTCTTCATCGCCATGATCACCGCCGTAGAATGCTCCGCCGCGTTCCCGATAATCGCCACCACAATCACTCCCACAAACACACTCGTCATCCCAAAAGAATGCGCCGCCGCTTCCACGCTGCCCACCAAAATCTCCGAAATCCACGCAATCATCGCCGTCGCCCCCGCCAACACCGCCATCCACTTCCCCTTGGACCAACCTTC
>JBKJLJ010000103.1:0-3116 GCA_046597015.1 Bryobacteraceae bacterium | reverse complement strand
ATCTTAATCGGCTGCCGCGTGAAGCTTTGAATCTCCATCCAACGCCGCGCCCCAATGCCCGCCGACTGGTTCTGCATCGGCCCCGCGTTAGGCGAATCGACGCCGACAGCCGCCGTCAGCCCCGCCTGGTTATGCACCTTCACGAGGAACGTTCGCCACCCTTGTTCGATCAGTTCGGCCTTGGCCTGCCCCTGCTGCACCTTCACCCTCGCCTCGGGATTAATCTCCAACCCCACCAGGCAGTGCCGGTCGAGGATCTCCTGAATGCGCGTCACCGACGCCGTCGTTAGCTCCGCTCTTTCGGCCGCCGCCAACGGCTCGCCCGTCAATTCCAGCGCTTGCACGACGCGTTCCACCTGCGCCGCCAGCGGTTGCCGTTCCACCCGCTCGACAATCGGCAAAGTCTCCGCCCGCAGAGCAAGCGTCAATACGAATCCAAGGCAAAGTCGCATAGCGCCCTTATCCTATCCGACTTAATAGTTGAACATGTTCAAAAAAGAGAGTAGTCTATGGACAGCAGCCCATCATGTTCTACCGGCTCCAGCGTCACCCCTTCCCCGTCAAGGCCACTTTTCGCCACTCCCTGGTGTTAACCTACGCCCTGCCCGCCGCCCGCCTCCAACCCCTGCTGCCGCCCGGCCTGCGCCTGGATGAATGGAACGGCTTCGCCTTCCTAGCCATCGCCCTGGTGGCTACCGTTGGCCTTCGCCCCGCCTTCTTGCCCCCGTTCTGCGGCGCTGATTTCTTCCTCGCCGGATACCGCATCTTCACGCGCTACGGCGACTCCCTGCGCGGCCTCCGCATCCTGCGCAGCTATGCCGACCGCCGGCTGATGATCCTGGGCGGCAACCTCCTGACTCACTACGATTACCACCGCTGCAAAGCGAATCTCGCAGCCACGGCATCGACGCTCGACATTACGGTCACCGCGCCGCAAGCCAACCTCGCGGTGACTGCCCACCTCGACAGGCCAGACCTGCCCCCCTCGAGCCCATTCCCCGATTTGGCCACCGCCCGCCGCTTTGCCGGACCCATGCCGTACACCTTCGACTATGAACGCCAAACGCATTCCCTGGTGCAGATCCGAGGCGTTAGAGACCATTGGGATCCGCAACCCGTCGCTGTCGAAGTTCACTCCGCCCAGTTTCTCGACGCTTATCCGGAAGCCCGGCTCGCCAACGCGTTCCACGTCCACGACATCGACTATCGCTGGGAGAAAGGAGTGGTCGTGCCGCTATGAGATCCCCCTTCCAAGGCGTCCTCCAGATCGTCCGTTTCAACTGGCCACCCATCGTCTGCGCGCAGAACGGATCACCGCACGGCAACTAGCTTCCGTTCGTTTCTCACAAACAACGTGCCATTCGCGAGCGCCGGAGCCGCCCGCACCGTCCCATCCAAAATCTTAAACTCGCTCAATTTCTTAAAGCCCTTCGAGTTTGCCTCAGCGATCAGAAGGTCACCCTTCTCCCGCATCACCACGAGTTTGCTACCCGCCAGCAGAACGGTCCCAGCGCCAAACCTGGCCTCCGCCCACTTCACCTTTCCAGTTTTCATTTCGATGCAACGGAGTTCGGGCCCCATCTCCTGGCGACCATGGAAACCATAAAGGAAACCGTCCTTCAGCACCGGAGTCGCGTAGTGGGCGCTCAACGATTCATCGCCGCTCCAGATCGGCTTGAACGGTAGCTTGGTCAAGTCCACCAGCGCCGCGCCAACGTCGTAGCTCGACGTCAAGAACACCTGATCGCCCGCCACCACCGGCGTCGCGGCGTTCACCGTCGTGTTTGACCGTGCCCGCCAACGCATCTGTCCCCGCACCTTACCGGTCGCCGTGTCGAGCACCACTAGGCCGGTACGCGTGAAGAACACCGCCTCGCCATTCTTATACGGAACCGGACTCGCATGGCCCGCCTCGTCCGTCGTTGCCGTCCAAAGCTGCTTGCCAGTCGAGACTGCGAACGCCGCGATCCCGGCCTTCCCCCCAATCTGCAACATAACCCTATCACCCATCACGAGCGGTGCGGAAGCCTGCCCGAAAAACTGCTTTTCCACCCCGAACATCGTCATCGTGGAAAGCTGCCACAGCGTCTTTCCCGTGCCGGCGTCGAGAGTCGTCAGCACCCCATGGGCGCCATGCAGGAACACGCGACCGTCGGCCACCACCGGTGCCGCCCGCGGCCCCTCGTCAAAACCGAAGTCGTCCCGGTAGTTAGTCGGCACGGCGGTCTTCCACAAGGTCTTCCCGTTGCTGGCGTCCATCACCTCGCAAATTTCGTCGTTCCCGAGACGATGATAGAGATACACCCTCCCTTCGCTGACGACCGGAGCGGCAAATCCCGCCCCCACTTCGCGGCTCCAAATGATCTTTCCGGTCGGGGCAAAATCCCCCTCGTTGGCCACGCCGTTTCGGTTCGGGCCGAGGTGTTGCGGCCAGTCTGCCCCCTGTAAACAGAAAATTGCGGCGAAAAAGGCGAATCGAGTCATTGGGATCCAGTATCCTATGGAGATGATCCGCTTCGTGGCGTTACTCTTTTTCTTCCTCTCCCTTCTGCCCGGCCAGACTCTCCGCGGCCTTCTGAGCGTTACCGTTCGCGACGGTTCCAAGGCGATCGTCCGCGATGCCAACCTCGTAGTGACCCAACTCGCCACCGGCCGAGCCTGGACAGCAAAAACCGATTCCGCCGGTGCCTTCTCCTTCGCTCTGCTTCCGCCTGGCGACTATAAGGTCACGATCGATTCCCCCGGTTTTCGTCGCACGTCGTCCACCGTCACCCTCCGGGTCAATCAGGAACAGCGTCTGGAAATGCTCATCCAACCGGGTGACCGCGCTGAAGTCATCGAAGTCAGCGCTCCCGCCGATTCTTTGAAGACCGATACCCAGTCCTTGGGAGCCACAATCGAAAATCGCCAAATCGTAGGCTTGCCGCTCGACGGTCGCAATTTCCAATCGCTCGCCCTCCTCGTCCCCGGAATCACCCTGCCCGCTCAAGGCTCCTCCGGCACCGTCCGGGGTGACTTCACGTTCAACGCAAATGGTTCGCGCGATTCCGCCAATGGCTTCACCCTTGACGGTGTCTACAACGGCGATCCCAAGCTGAACGGCGTCGGCGTCACGC
>JBKJLJ010000983.1:0-4623 GCA_046597015.1 Bryobacteraceae bacterium | reverse complement strand
CGGGGGGCTGGGTGGGAGGGGGCTTAAGCACGAAAGGGCCCGCGATTGCTCGCGGGCCTTTCGTGTCAGCTACTTTTTGCGACCCAGACTAGCGCTGGTTCGCCTTTAGGATCTTCTTCCGGAGACGGATCGACTTTGGGGTGACCTCGACGTACTCGTCTTCCTTCACGAATTCAATCGCCTGCTCCAGATTGTGAATGCGGGGCGGGACCAGACGGATCGCATCGTCAGCCGAAGAAGCACGCATGTTGGTGAGCTTTTTCTCCTTCACGATGTTTACGTCCAAATCGTGATTGCGCGAATTCTCGCCCACGATCATGCCCTCGTAAACCTCAGTGGCAGGGTCAATGAAAATGACACCCCGCTCCTGGAGATTGTTGATCGCATAACCAGTCGACTTGCCGCCACGGTCAGAGATCAAAGACCCCGTCGGACGCATTTCAATGTCACCCTGCCATTCCACATAACCGTGGAAGAGAGAGTTCATAATCGCCGTGCCGCGCGTTTCCGTGAGCATTTCGCTGCGAATGCCGATCAAGCCGCGGGACGGAACCTCAAACTCAAGACGAACACGGCCCGAGCCGTGGTTGATCATCTTCGTCATGCGGCCCTTCCGCATGCCCATCTTTTCCATCACGACGCCGACGAACTGTTCCGGCGCGTCAATGACGAGAAGCTCGAGCGGCTCGTGGAGGACGCCATCGATCTTCTTCGAGATGATTTCGGGCTTCCCGACCATCATTTCAAAGCCTTCGCGACGCATCATCTCAATGAGAATGGCCAGTTGGAGTTGGCCGCGGCCCATCACCTTAAAGGCATCGGGACCGCCCGCTTCTTCAATGCGGATGGAGACGTTCGTGAGCAGTTCTTTATCGAAGCGGTCGCGCATGTTGCGCGAGGTGACCAAGTGGCCTTCCTTACCAACGAAGGGCGACGTGTTGATCATGAACAACATGGCAATCGTCGGTTCGTCGATTTGGATGCGGGGGAGAGCCTCGGGGTTTTCGGCGCTGGAGACGGTTTCGCCGATCGTGATGCCTTCAACGCCGGAGATGGCTAGAATGCTACCCGGGGTGGCAATCGTCTCATCGACGCGCTTCAACCCTTCGAAGGTGTACATCCGGGTGATCCGCGTTTTCTGGATGGTGCCATCGAGCTTACAGATCGAGACATCGTCACCGGTACGCAGGGTGCCATTGAAAACGCGGCCAATGGCCAAACGGCCGAGGTATTCGCTGTAGTCAAGATTGGCGACCATCAGTTGCAAGGTACCTTCCGGATCGCCTTTTGGCGGGGGAATGGTGTTGATGACGGTTTCAAAGAGGGGCTTCAGATCTACGGCCGGGACGGCGAGATCGAGGGTGGCGATACCAGCCTTGCCGTTGGTGTAGACGATGGGGAATTCAAGCTGCTCTTCGGAGGCATCAAGATCGATGAACAGGTCGAAGACTTCGTTCAGAACTTCCTGGACGCGGGCATCGGGACGATCGATCTTGTTGATGACGACGATGGGCTTTAAGCCGGCCTCGAGCGCTTTCATCAGCACGTAGCGCGTCTGGGGCAGGGGGCCCTCGGAGGCATCGACGAGCAGGACGACCCCATCGACAATCTTCAACGCCCGTTCGACTTCGCCGCCGAAGTCACTATGACCCGGGGTGTCGCAGATGTTGATCTTGTATTCCTTGTAGCGAACGCCAGTGGTCTTCGCGAGAATTGTAATCCCGCGCTCCCGCTCGAGCTCGTTCGAGTCCATCGCGCGATCTTCCGTCGCTTCGTTGGCACGATAAATGCCGCTCTGTTTGAACATGGCGTCCACGAGCGTCGTCTTGCCATGATCAACGTGGGCGATGATGGCGATATTTCTGGTAAGTTCTTGAGACAACTCTACCATTCTCGCACGTTACGCGCGATTTCTCATCTTTGTCTACCGCGCTGGGCCGGCTGTAACTCCTTTGAAAACAAAGCATTCCCTGTAATATCCCGCAAAGTGACCGTCAAAGCGCGGGTTTTGGCGGAGACTTCGACGTCGCCGAAGAACTGCATTCCGGCGCTGGGGGGCAGGTTCGACTCTCCCTTGGGAGGTGCTTTGGCATAGACGACTTCGATGCCAAAGGTGTCGTCGGTTTGGCCGGGGCCAAAGGTTCCGGCGTTGAGGGGGCCGGCAATGAACTCCCAAAAAGGCTGGAAATTCTTATACTGGGCGCGGTCGGGATGGTAGTGGTGGGCGGCGGTGTAGTGGACGTCGGCGGTGAGCCAGACGGTGTTTTGGACGCCGGCTTGTTTGATGCCGGTGAGGAGGCGCGCCATTTCGATTTCGCGGCCGAGGGCGGGGCCATTGCCGTTGGCGGTGGCTTCAAATTGGGGCCGCTTCTGGGCGTCGTTGCCATCGGGGACAAGGAGACCGATGGGCATATCGGCGGCGATGACCTTCCAGACGGCTTTGGATTGGCGGAGGCCATTCAGGAGCCAATCGACCTGGGGGCGGCCGAGGAAGGCGGTTTCAGCCTCTTCGCGATTGAAGGTGTTGGGGCCGCGGTAGCTGCGCATGTCGAGGACGAAGACGTCGACGAGGGGGCCGTAGGGGATGTGGCGGTAGACCTTGGAGCCGGCACCGATGGGGGCGTATTCGCGGAAGGCGCGTTCGCCGCGGGCGGTGAGGAGGGGGACGCTTTTTTCCTTGTAGCGGGCGTCGTCGCGGATATCTTTCGAGTCCGACCAGTTGTTCATCACCTCGTGGTCATCCCATTGCCAGATCTGGGGGACTTCGCTGTGGAAGCGGCGGACGTTGGCATCCATGAGGTTGTAGAGATGGGCGCCGCGGAACTCGGCGAGGGTTTCGGCGACCTTACTTTTAGCTTCGGTGGTGACGTTGCGCCAGAGGCTGCCGTCTTTGAGTTTGACTTCGGCGGTGACGGGGCCGTCGGCGTAGATGGTGTCGCCGGAGTGGATGAAAAAGTTCGGTTGCGTTTTGCGCATGGTCTCGTAGATTTTCATGCCGCCAAATTCGGGGTTGATGCCCCAGCCTTGGCCGACGGTGTCGCCGCCCCAGCAGAAGCGGACGTCGCCGCGGCCGGGAGTGGAAAAAGAGCCGGAGATGGGGGCGCTGAGGGCGCGGGTGGCGAGATCTTCAAACGTCACTTCGTAGATTATTTTTTGTCCACTTGGGAGGCCTTCGAGGGGGATGCGGCCGGTGAAGTCGGAGACGTCGAGGCAGTAGGGTCCGGGGACGACGGTGCGTTCGCCGCGGTCGGAGGTGGCCCAGCTGACGCGCATTTTGGAGGGGCGATCGGCGCGGCTCCAGACGAGGGCGGTGCCGGAGTGGACGTCGCCGACGGAGGCGCCTTGTTCGGTGAGGGGGCGGGCGTGGAGGAGGGCGGGGACTCCGAAGGCTAGGGGGAACAGATCGCGTCTTCTCATTAATTGCAGCATCGCATATGCATTTGCCGCGTCGCGCGGCGTGGGGGACTGCGATAATGAAGTTATGGTTAAATCCCCAGGTCTTCCGATCGTAGTTATTGTCGGACGTCCTAACGTCGGCAAATCGACGTTTTTCAATGCCGTTACCGGTACCCGCCGCTCGATTGTGCACGATGAGCCGGGCATTACGCGCGATCGCATTAGTGGTATCACGAGTCATCGCGGTCGCAAATTCGAAATTATTGATACGGGCGGTATTATCCCGGACGATCATGATTTGATCCCTTCCGAGATTTTGAAGCAGGCTAAGTTTGCGTTGGACGCCGCCGCTTGGGTCGTCTTTCTGATTGATGGGCGAACCGAGATTACGTCGGCGGATCGCGACTTGGCGAAGATGCTGAAGAAGTTGGGCAAGCCGGTGGTGCTGGCGGTGAATAAGATCGACACCGAGAAGAGCCACAAGCTGACGATGGGTTTTTACGAACTGGGGATTGAGCCGCTGTTCGCGGTGTCGTCCGAGCACAAGGTGGGCATTCACGAATTGCTTGACTATGTGACGGAGGACTTCCCGATTGAGCAGAAGCTGGAGGAAGGGGAAGAAGAGCCGCCGGAGGTGAAGAAGATCAAGGTGGCGATCATCGGGCGGCCGAACGTGGGGAAATCGACGCTGATCAATGCCGTGGTGGGATCGGAGCGAAGCATTGTGAGCCCGGTGGCGGGGACGACGCGGGACGCGGTGGACGAGACGGTGCACCATGGCGGGACGGACTTCGTGTTCGTGGATACGGCGGGGATTCGGCGGAAGGGCAAGACGACGGCGGATGCGGAAAAGCTGAGCGTGGTGATGGCGCAGCGGAACATCCGCATGGCCAATGTCGCGTTGATCATCATCGACGCGAGCGAAGGGATTATGAACCTGGACGCGCACATTGCGGGGTATGCGCATGAGGCCGGCCGGGCGATCATCATCGTCGTGAACAAGTGGGACATCGCGCCGAACAAGAAGAAAGCTGATTTCGAGCAGAAGCTGCGGGATGAGTTGAAGTTTCTGGAGTTTGCGCAGATCGCGTTTATTTCGGCGAAGAACAATTTAGGGGTGACGCAGCTTTACGACATGATCGAGGTGGCGTACAAGTGGTCGAACCATCGGGTGACGACGGGCGAGCTGAACCGGTTCTGCGCGATGGTGGAGTTGAAGCCGGATAC
>JBKJLJ010000816.1:0-8435 GCA_046597015.1 Bryobacteraceae bacterium | reverse complement strand
AGTACGGGTTGTGCATTGGCGGTCCGGAGACCAAGGGGGTCGGCCGACGGACGGTGAGGGTGCCGTTTGATGACGCGGTGTTTGCGGTGGTGGAGGAGGCCGGGGTGAGCGAGGTGGCGGCGGCGGTGGAGGCGGCGCGGGGGGCGGCGGCCGCGATGCGGGAGATGACGCGGGCGCAGCGGAGCGCGATCCTGCGAGGGACGCGGGAACGGCTGTTGGCAGCGCGGGAGGAGTTCGCCGTGACGATTGCGAGCGAGAGCGGGAAGCCGTTGCGGGAGGGGCGGACGGAGGTGGATAGGGGGGCGGCGACGCTGCTGTTTTCGAGCGAAGAGGCGGACCGGTTGGCGGGGGAAGAGGTGCCGATGGACGCGGCGGCGAATGGGGCGGGAAAGATGGCAATGGTGGTGCGGGAGCCGGTGGGGGTGATTGCGGCGATCACCCCGTTCAACTTTCCGTTGAACCTGGCGCTGCACAAGATTGGCCCGGCGTTGGGGGCGGGGAATACGGTAGTGCATAAGCCGGCGTCGGCGACCCCGGTGACGGCGCTGCTGCTGGCGCGGTTGTTTGCGGCGGCGGGGCTGCCGGCGGGGGCGTTGAACGTGATTCCGGGGCCGGGGGCGGTGGTGGGTCCGGCGCTGGTGCGGAACGGGTCGGTGGCGATGGTGACGTTTACGGGGAGCGCGACGGTGGGGTTGGAGCTGCGAGGGATGGCGGGGTTAAAGAAGACGACGCTGGAGCTGGGGAGCAACTCGGCGGTCATTGTGGCGGCGGATGGGGATATCGAAGAAGCGGCGCGACGGTGCGCGTTGGGGGCGGTGGCGAACTCGGGGCAGGTTTGCATTTCGGTGCAGCGGATTTTCGTGGAGGCGGGGGTGGCGGATCGGTTTGCGGAGGCTTTGGAGGCGGCGGTGGGGCGGCTGAAGATGGGGCATCCTTTGGATGAGAGTACCGAAGTCAGCTCGTTGATCAATGTGGCGGAGGCGGAGCGCGTGGCGGCTTGGATTGGGGAAGCGGGCGGGGCGGTGAAGAAGACGGGGTTGGCGACGTTGGCACCGACGGTGCTGCGGGATGTGGCGGAGACGGCGCGGGTGTTTGCGGACGAAGTTTTTGGTCCGGTGGTTTCGGTGAACCGTTATTCGGAGTTGGACGAGGTGATTGAGCGAGTGAACGCGTCGGTATACGGACTGCAGGCCAGCATCTTCACGCGGGATTTGGAGGCGGCGTTTCGAGCGGCGCGGCGGGTGCATGTGGGTGGGTTTTTAATCAACGACGTGCCGCAGTTTCGGGCGGACCAGATGCCTTATGGGGGCGTGAAGCAGAGCGGGACGGGGCGGGAGGGGCCGCGGTACGCGATGGAAGAGATGACGGAGCGGAAGTTGATTTGTTGGCCGGTTAGCTGAGGAAGACTCGCTTGACGACGAGGCCGAGGGCGCGGGGATCGCCATTCACGGTGCGGACGTGGCCGTCAATGTGAACGGTGATATCGCCGCCGCAGGAGGGGGCGCGGAGGGTTTGGTGGCCGGATTCGGCGATGACCAGACGGTGGCTGTTGATGGAGACGGCGACGGGTTCGTTTTTGGGGAAGAGGCCGGGGTGGGCGTAGACTTCGAGAGCGAGTTCAGTGGGGTCGGGGGCGAGAGGGGGGAGGGTGAAATGGAAGTCGGGGGCGGTCCAGCGCCAATCGTTTTCCTGGTCGTACCAGCCTTCGCCGAGGGTTAGATTCTGGAGGGCGTGGGCGCTGCGGAGGAGGGCAAAGCAGCGGGTGTCGGTGGTCCAGGGGTCGTTGGTTTTGGAGTTGCTAGAGAGGAGCAGGGTGGGACCGCACTCCCAACCGGCGCGGCGGAACATGCGGGTGAGTCCTTTGACTGTCGGGAGCCAGAAGTTAGAGTTGTCGGCGTTGAGCTCGTCTTCGGAGAGGAGGTAGGCGAGGGGGAGGGCGTCGAGGGTGGGGTCGCCGTGGAGGACGCGGGTGGAGACGATGGCGTAGCGGGCGAGGCGGGCGACGGAATTAAGGACGAGCAGGGGGTTCTGCAGATGGTAGAGGATGCCGAGGACGAGAGCGATATCGAATTGGGAACCGGCGACGGCTGGGGGCGGGGAATGGTCGAGATCCCAGTCGTGGAGGTTGATGGCGGACCGGAAGTGGCGGAGGAGGGCGGCGGCGCCGCGGAGGCCGTTGAAGTTGGTGGCGGTGTGGTCGACGGCGGTGACTTGCGCGCCGAGGCGTTCGAGGAAGAGGGCGAGGTCGGCGTCGGCGCAGCCGATATCGAGGAGACGACCGGAGTGGAGGAGGGTTTCGATTTCGGGGTGGCGGCCGGCGAGGAGACGGTGGAGGTGGGCGACGTTGGCGAGGGAGTCGTAGGGATACCAGGACCAGGCGCCTTCGGCGGCGGTGGACTTGGCTTGGCGGAGTTGAGGAGCGAAGGCGGCGGCTTTTTGGACAACGTCGTCGCGAAAGGGAGGCATCTGGTTATGGTCGCATACGAGAAATAGTCCGCAAGACTCTGTCGGGATAGATCTTTCCCGACGATAGAGGCTTGAGGAAGGGAACTCGATTGAATCGACTCGTCTCAATTTCGTTGCTGACGGCTGGGCTGGTGCTCGGATTAGATCCGGGTCGCAAACCATCCCAGTATGTGAAACGAGCGTGGACGATTGAGTCGGGATTAGTTTCGAGTGCGACGCTGCGGGTTCGGCAGGGGCTGGACGGTTATATCTGGGTGGCGACGCGGGAAGGGATTAGCCGGTTTGATGGAGTTCGGTTTAAGAATTATTTGCCGGGGGTGACGCCGGGGTTTTCGGGTACGCCGGTTCGGTGGCTATTGCCGGCGCGGGACGGGAGCTTGTGGGCGGCGACGGATAGCGGGGTTTCGGTGGCGCGGGGGGGCGTATGGCAAACGTATACGGAGGCGGACGGGGTGCGGGGGAACCATGCGAGTGCATTGGCTGAGGGCAAGGAACGGATCTGGGTGGGTTCCCGGAGTGGGGTTGTGTCGTGGCGGAAGGGCCGATTTGAGCGGGCGGAGTGGTCGGCGCAGTTGCCGAGTCAGCATGTGAATCAGTTACTGGAGGCGCGTGACGGGGCATTGTGGGTGGCGACGAAGAAAGGGATGGCGCAAGTGGTTGGCGGCAAGGTGCGGACATTTGGAGTGGCGGAAGGGCTGCCGAACGAGGCGATTTCCGCTGTTTATGAGGATAAGAAGGGCGCGATTTGGGCGGGGACGGCGGGCGGAGGGTTGGCACGGTATAGCGGTGGGGTTTGGGAGAAGCTACCGCTCGGGCAGTGGTTACCGGTGAACGAGAATTCGGCACCGCATTCTTTTTCTGAGGATGGCGATGGGAATTTGTGGATTGCGGTGAACTTTGGTGGGTTGGTTCGTTACCGGGACGGGAAGGTGGCCGTGATGGGGGTGGCGGAGGGTCTGCCGAGCACGGAAGTGTACGATGTGTCGACGGATCACGAGGGGAACGTGTGGGTGGCGGTGGCGAACGGGGGCGGGTTGATTCAGCTATCGGATGGCAAATTTACGAATTTTGGGGCGGCGGAGGGGTTGCCGGACGATTCCATTTCGCAGGTGACCCAGGATGGAAATGGTGTTTATTGGATGTCGACTCGGACCAACGGGTTGGTCCGGTTAGAGAATGGCCAAGTGCAGCGGGTGGGGGAGCGGGAAGGGCTGCCCAGTAATCGGGTGAACGCGGTGTTAGCGGGGCGCGACGGGTCGCTTTGGATTGGGGGAATGGGTTCGGAGGTTGTGCGCTGGAAGGATGGGGCGTTCCGAAAGTTCGCGCTGGCGGGTTCCGGGGCAAATTTTGTGTATTCGCTGTCAGAGGATCGATCCGGGGTGGTCTGGGTTGGGTATGGAGGGGGGGGCCTCGCTCGGGTGGACGGGGACCGGCTTGTTGCGGTGGACTTACTCGGAATGGTGGGGGTTTCGGTTCGCCGGACGTTGGAACTTCGCGATGGTGCGCTGCTCATTGCTACGGTGGGTAACGGGCTGTTGCGGTACCAGCAAGGTATCGTGACTGTGGTGCCGGGTTTTGAGAACGAACCGATCGATTGGATCGAACAGGATAAGGGTGGAGAGCTGTGGATTGCGAGCAGTGGGCGGGGCTTAGCGTGCCTGCGCGACGGAAGGATATACCGCTGGACGCGGGACTCTGGGTTGCCGGACAACACGGTGCATAGTTTTGCGTTGGTAGGGGATGGGGATATTTGGACGCAGTCCTACAGCGGAGTGGTGCATGTGAGGAAGGCGGATTTATGGGACCAGGCAGAGGGACGGCTGGACCAAGTTCCGACGGAAGTTTTCACCCAGGCGGACGGGTTGCGTTCGAGGGAGACGATTACGGGTTCGCTGTTTCGGGATCGAAGCGGTCGGTTATGGTTCCCGACCATGAAAGGCGTTTCGTCGTTAGCGCCCGGCACGATGAGTCGTAATAAGATTGCGCCGAAGGTTCTGATCGAAGACGTAACGAGTGACGGCACAGCGTTCGCGATGGGCGGGCGGATTGAACTGCCGCCTGGGCCGGGTACGTTAAATGTCCACTTTACAGCGCTGAGTTACGCCGCGCCGGAGAAGAACCGATTCCGGTACGTGCTTGAAGGATTTGACCGAACGTGGGTGGACGCGCCGAACCGCCGAGAGGCGATGTATACAAACCTGCCGCCGGGAAATTATCGGTTTCGAGTTCAGGCTACCAATAACGACGGGATATGGAGCGAGGGCCAGTCGGTGCTGGCGGTGCGGGTAATGCCGCGGTTTTACCAAACCTATTGGTTTGTCGGTCTCTGTTTGGGGTTCACTCTGCTTGGCGGGCTAGCGTTGCATTGGCAACGGACGATGGATCTTGAGAACCAGAAAGAGGACTTGGCTCGCGAAGTAGCGCAGCGTACGGCGGAGCTCCGAGAGGCCAAAGAGACGGCCGAGAGCGCGGTACGAGCAAAGGGCGAATTTTTGGCCAATATGAGCCACGAGATTCGGACGCCGATGAACGCCGTGGTCGGCATGTCGCACCTACTGCGAGATATGCCGTTGTCGCGCGAGGCGCACGAGTATGTCTCGATCATCAGCTCCGCGGGCGACGCCTTGCTGACGGTGTTGAATGACATTCTCGATTTCTCAAAGATCGAGTCCGGAAAATTGCAGATGACGGAGGAACCATTCGATCTGTTGGCTTGCGTCGAGGAGTCGCTCGAGCTACTTGGCCCAATGGCTGCGAATAAGAACTTAGCTCTGCTTTGCCAATTTGATCCGGCTACGCCAAGAATGGTTGTTGGAGACGCGGCGCGATTGCGGCAAGTGCTCGTGAATTTAGTGGGCAATGCGGTGAAGTTCACGAGTGTGGGGCACGTGGCGGTGCGGGTTGAGCCCGCCGATCGGGCAGGACGAAAGGTGATCCACATAGCGGTTCGGGATACAGGCATTGGCATTCCGAGGGATCGCTTGCATCGCCTATTTCAGTCTTTCAGTCAGGTTGACGCATCGACGACGCGGCAGTTTGGCGGGACGGGTTTGGGTTTAGCGATCTCGCAACGGCTGACTCGATTGATGGGTGGCGATATTCAAGTGGAGAGCCAACCGGGTTTAGGGTCGCTTTTCTATTTTGATCTGCCGGACAAACGGGTGGCCGAGACGGCCGTGGGAGTTGCGGGCGAGCCTCATTGGATCGGAAAGCGGGTTTGGCTCAAGGTCGGTCCTTCGGCGCTGGACGAAGCTCTTACCGGTTACTTGACGGCCTGGGGCATGAGAGTCACCAGGGAAGCGGCGGAAGCCGACATTGTTTTGGCGGATGCCAATACAGTAATCCCCATGGCCTTAGTGATTAAGCCCGCGCTGCGGTTTGGCGAGGGGCGGTCGCTGAGCAGGCCGATGCGGCCGACGCAATTGCAAGCGGCGATCGGTCGTCTTTTGGCACCGGTTCCCGTGCCGGAGAAGAGTTTAAGCGCACAACGGGCTCCGATGGCGACCGATTCTCCTTTGCGGATTCTGGTCGCCGAGGATAATACGGTGAACCAGCGCGTGATTCAAGGACTGCTACGACGCCTGGGTTATGAGCCGGTGATTGTGGAGAACGGACTTTTGGCGCTAGAAGCGGTAAGGCAAATGCCATACGATCTGATGCTGCTGGACCTGCATATGCCGGAGATGGATGGTTTGGACGCTGCTCGGCAAGTGGTGGCGACGGTTCCTTTGGAGTCTCGTCCCCGGATGGTCGCTCTGACGGCGAATGCTTTCCCGGAGGATCGGCAAGCTTGTATGGACGCAGGTATGCAGGATTTTCTTAGCAAGCCGATTCAGTTGGCGGAGTTGCGGCGGGCGTTGCTAGAGACGGCGCGCGGAGCGACTGCGTAACGAACTGGGCGGCCCACGTATCATAGGGTCATGTCTGTCCGGAAAGGTCTGTTGGCCGTCTTAGTGATTTTGATCGGAGTCGTCGCGGCACTTCCGTTTCTGGTGGATGCGAACCAATTTCGTGGAGTGGTGCAGTCGCAGCTAGAGAGGCGTTTGGAGCGGAAGGTGGCTCTGGGAGAGATGCGGCTTAAGGTGATTCCGCTCTCGCTTCGGATCGCCGATGTGGAGTTGGGCCAGCCGTCTGGGTTTGTTTCGAAAACTCCCTTCCTGGCAGCGAAGGAAGTATTCGTGGGGGTGGCGCTGTGGCCGTTGCTCCGTGGCGACATTGAGATTCGATCAGTTGCGCTAGAGGCTCCGAAATTGGAGTTGATCAAGAGCGCCGCCGGGAGGTGGAATTACCAGACGAGCGGCGGGGCGAAGGGCGGAGACGGCACTGTACCGGACTTGGCCGTGACTGATGGCTCGATAGCCGTGTCCAATTTGCAGGCGAAGACGCCCCGGGATGTGTACGAACACATTGATGCCCGGTGGCGGGGCAATCGACAACTGGACGCGAAGTTGCAGCTTGATTCGCTCAAGGCTCAAGCGGCGGTAGAGGCGATGTACGAAAACGGGGCGGGGAAGGGCACGATGACCCTACAGAGTCAGGGCGCGAAGGCTCCGCTGGTCGTCGCATTTGATTTGCGGGAGGACGGCGAGACGTGGAACGTCAAGGAACTGACGGCGAAGTTGGGGGCGATGGCGTTGGGGGTGACAGGGAAAGTGATCGGCAAGCGGCTGCAACTGGCGGTGAAGACGACGCAGGCTCCGGTCGGTGATTTGGTGCAGATTGCGGGGCTTTTCGGGGGAAAGCTGCCGACGGATCTGCAGGTGCAGGGCTTGTTGACGGCAGACGTGGTGGTGACGGGCACGACGGAGAAGCCGCTATTGAACGGCAAGCTGGAAGCGACGCAGGCGGAGTTTTCGAGCAAGGAGCTGGCGGCCCCGGTGCGGGCGTCGGCGCTGCGAATAACGATGACACCGGAGACGTTGACGACGGAGCCGTTTACGCTCGAAACGGGGGGGACGAAGCTGATGGCGCGGGCGACGGTTCGCGGCTATAGCGACGACGACCCCAAGGTGGAGGCGACGTTGAAGACGGACGGGGCTAGTGTTGAAGAGCTGCTACGAATGGCGAGCGCTTATGGCTTTCGACCGGAGGGGCTGACGGGCAAGGGTACGGTGACGTTAGATATGCGGGTTACGGACACTACGTATAGCGGGTCCGGGGCTCTGCGGGGCGTCACGCTGGTTACGCCTCTACTTCCGAAGCCGTTGGAAATTGCGCAGGCCAATGTGAAGTTTGCGGAGGGGTCGGTGATTTTTGAAGAGGCGCAATGGGCGCTGGGGAGCATGCATGTGCGGGGCATGGTGGCGGTGAAGAACTTTAAGAAGCCGGTGGTGAACTTTAACGCAGCGGTGGACCAACTGAACGTGGCGGAGTGGCAGGAGTGGAGAGCACCAGCGAGGAAGAGCGCGGGTGCGCCGGCGATGACAGCGAACGGGACGATCACGGTGGGGAAGGTGACTTTTGGTGGGGTGCCGCTCGAAGACGTGAAGGCAACGATTGCTTTGGCGGGCGGGGTCTTACGGATGGATCCGTTTGCGGCGCGGGTGTTCGGAGGGGAGCAGACGGGATCGGTAACGGCGGATCTGGGGGCGATACCGACCAAATTCAAGATGCAGTCGACGGTGCGGAATGTAGAGGCGAGCCAGTTGCTGGCGGCGACGTCGTCGGTGAAGGGGGTGGTCTCCGGGCCGCTGTCGGGGAAATTAGACCTGGAGTTTGCGCCGAGGCCCAATGAAGAGTTGGCGAGGAGTTTGAACGGGACGATGCAGTTGGAGTTGGCCAACGGACGGCTAAACGGGGTGCACCTGTTCAATGAGATGGTAGGGATTGGGAAATTACTTGGCTTGATCAATGTGAAGGAGTCGGTGACGGACATCGTGAAGTTTGGCGGGACGATGCAGATCGCAAACGGGGTGGCGACGACGAAAGACTTGGCGATGGATTTCGGATCGGGGACGTTAACGGGGGAG
>JBKJLJ010000745.1:0-6965 GCA_046597015.1 Bryobacteraceae bacterium | reverse complement strand
ATCACCCAGGCCGGTCTCCGGCGTCGCTCACGTCATCCCCTACTCCCTCGCCGCCTATCTCCTCTGGCTCTATCAACGCACCATGCTCGGCGATATCCGCCACGAAGCCAACCGCGGCCTCGCCGATCTCTCGCCCCGCGAATGGGCCACCGTCCTCCCCCTCCTCGCCCTCGCCCTCGCCATCGGCGTCTATCCCCAGCCGTACTTCGCCTTCCTCGAACGGCCCGTTCTTGAACTCGTCGGAAGGCTCGCCCGATGAGCCATTTCTACACCGACGTCGACCACTTCGCCCTCCTCCCGGCCATCATCCTGGCCCTCTTCGGCTGCGCCATCTTCCTCTTCGATTCCCTCCTCGAAGCCCGCTCCCGCCGCTGGCAGCTCTGCCTCATCCTCCCCGGCCTCGCCATCACCGGCTGGCAGCTCTGGAAGCAAGGCCAAGTCGGCCCCTTCACCGCCTTCCACGGCGCATTAACCATCGACCCGTTCTCGCTCTTCTTCAACTGGCTCTTCCTCCTCACCGCCGCCCTCGTCGCCCTCATCAGCTACCGCTACCTCGAAATCGAAAACGAGCACCAGGGCGAATACTACGGCCTCGTCCTTATGGCTCAGGCCGGCGCGTACTTCCTGGCCACCGGCACCGAACTCATCACCCTCTTCATCGGTCTGGAGACCATGTCGCTCAGCTTCTACGTCCTCGTCGGCTTCCTCCGCGAAAAGCGCCGGTCCAACGAAGCCGCCCTGAAGTACCTCCTCCTCGGCGCCTTCTCCAGCGGCATCCTCGCTTACGGCTTCTCCATCCTCTACGGCATCGCCGGCTCCACCTACCTCCCCGACATCGCCGCCGCCGTCGCCGCCCGCCCCGCCTTTGACCCGCTCACCCTCATCGCCATCCTCACCATCTCCATCGGCGTCCTCTTCAAGATTTCCGCCGCCCCCTTCCACATGTGGGCCCCCGACACCTACGAAGGCGCTCCCACCGCCGTCACCGCCTTCCTCGCCGTCGGCTCGAAAATCGCCAGCCTCGCCCTCCTCCTCCGCCTCTTCCTCGGCCCTCTCGCCAGCGCCCGCGAAGCCTGGGAGCCGCTCATGGTTCTCGCCGCCGTCGCCAGCCTAACGGTCGGCAACCTCGCCGCCATCACGCAAACCAGCGCCAAGCGTCTCCTCGCTTATAGCTCCATCGCCCACGCCGGTTACCTCCTCCTCGGCCTCATCGCCGGCAATGGAACCGGCCTCCAAGGCATCGCCATCTACACTGCCGCCTACGTCTTCATGACCATCGGCGCGTTCCTTGTCCTGATCGCCGTCCACGGCGACGACATCGACGATCTCAACGGCTTCGCCCGCCGCCATCCGGCCTACGCCATCCCCATGGTCGTCTTCCTTCTCTCCCTCGCTGGCCTCCCGCCCACCGCCGGCTTCCTCGGCAAGTACTACATTTTCCTCGCGCTCATCGAAAGCGGCCGCTACGTCCTGGCTCTCCTCGGAGCCGTTTACGTCGCCGTCTCCCTCTTCTACTACTTCCGCTTGGTCCGCGCCATGTTCCTCCTGCCTTCTACTCTCGCCGTCCCGCCCCTGCCCTCGAGCCTAGGCCTCCGCCTCGCCTTAGGGGCCACCGGTCTCGTCACCCTCGGAGCCGGCCTCTACCCGGAACCCTTCCTCCAACTCGCCGCGAGGTCGCTGCTGAAATGATCGATTTCTGGCTCATCCCCATCTCGCTCATGCTGATCATCGTCGGCCTGTTCCCGCCCATCGCCGGCTACATCGTCCTGGTCGAGCGCAAGGTCCTCGCCGACATGCAGGTCCGCCTCGGACCCATGCGCGTCGGTCCCCATGGCCTCCTCCAACCCCTGGCCGACGCTCTCAAGCTCCTCCTCAAAGAGGACATCATCCCCACGGCCTCTGACCGCGGAGTCTTCTACGTCGCCCCGATCATCTCGATGTTCACGGCCTTCGTCGCCTTCGGCATGGTCCCGTTCTCCGACAAATTCCGCATTGCTGACGTCAACGTCGGCCTCCTTGTCATCAGCGCCGCCGCCAGCATCGGCATCCTCGGCATCGTCCTCGGCGGCTGGTCATCGAACAGCGTCTATCCCCTCCTCGGAGCCTTGCGCAGCTCTGCTCAACTCGTCAGCTACGAGGTCGCGATGGCGCTCGGCCTCCTCTGCGGAGTGATGTCCGCCGGCACCCTCAGCATGGTGCAGATCGTGAAGAACCAGCAAGCTCAAGGCCTCTGGTACGTCTTCGATAACTGGGGAGCGATGGTCCCGGCCTTCCTACTCTTTTTCATTGCAGCGGTGGCGGAAACCAACCGTTCGCCCTTCGATTTACCCGAAGCCGAATCCGAACTCGTCGCCGGTTTTCATACCGAGTACAGCGGCTTCCGCTGGGCTCTGTACATGCTCGCCGAGTACGCGAACATCTTCGTCGTTTCCGCCGTCTCCGTCACGCTCTTCTGGGGCGGTTGGCTCCGCCCCTTCCCCAGCGTGACGTGGCTCGAGATCCCCCTAAACTACGGCGTCCCCGTCCTTCTATTCGCCGGCCCCGGCCTGCTCTCGGCCATCTTCTTAGCGCCGAAGCTGAAGTACACCCCGCACCGCCTAGGCATGTACGCCGTCGCCGCCGCGCTGACCTTGGTTGGAGCCGTATTAGCGATTCCCGCCGTCAACGCGGTAGCCGCCGCACCCTTCTGGTTCCTGTTGAAGGTGGCCTTCTTCTTATACGTAATGATCTGGTTCCGCGGCACCTTCCCGCGCTACCGATACGACCAGCTGATGGACATAGGCTGGAAGCGCCTCATCCCCTTGGGGCTAGGCGCGGTAGCCGTCAACGCCGTCCTCGGAATGCTCTAAATCGTTCGCCGCCACGAAGGGTTTCCCCCGCGCGTTTGCCTAAATCGTCGGACCGACATCAGCGACCTCGTCCGCAGCGCCGTTACAAAAAGCGACAGCGCCGGGACGGTCGTCTTCACCCGCCCGCCTCAGCGGAACCATCAAGTACAGATCTGTTTGTCGATAAGCCGTAAACCCCCGCCTGTTGTAGCCGCCCTTAACGATCGCGACAGCAACCGGGCAGCGGCCCGGCATTCCCAGTTTCAGAAGCTCAACTTCAAAGCCACCTGCGCCAGCCGCGATGGCCCTGCCTCTAAAATCCGCCCAAAGTTCGCCGAATTCAAATCGCTCACCGGCACCGCGAAATTGGCATGGTTCGCCACGTTGAACACCTACGCCCGGAACTGCACCTTCAAACGCTCCGTCAACGAAAACGTCCGCAGCAGCGACAAATCCAGATTGGCCAGCCCCGGCCCCTGCGCAATATTCCGCCCCGCGTTCCCAAACCGGCCCGCTTCCCCCACCGGGCTCAGCCGCCGGAACGCGCTCCGCGGCAGCCACTGCTCCACCGTCCGCGGCCCCTGATTCGGATCACCCGCCAGGTCCGGCCGCCCCCCGCTATAGCCCGATATCGGCGGATGCGACGCCTGCGCCGCCACGTTCGTCGAGTCAAACACCGTGAACGGTGTACCCGTATGCCGCGAGAAGATCCCGTTCAATTGCCAGCCCCACTTCACATTCCAACTCCCGCTGAAGACCAACCGATGCCTCGCGTCAAACAACGACCGTCCTCGCTCCGCCCGCAGATCGAACGGATTCTGCGCAATGTCGTTCTCGCCCGAAAGCGGGCGCGCCGCCGCTCCGCCCAGGTTCATGGCCGAGAGATAGTCGATGGTCTTTGAAAACCAATACGACGCATTGAACCCCAGCCCCGCATCAAACCGCCGGCTCAAACTGAACTGCCCGGCATGGTATGACGAGTTCGTGATGTAGCTCAGCATCGCGACGTGCGTAAAGTTCGGGGCATACAGCCGCCGGCTATCCGCATTCTGTGCTGTCGCCCCCGGGCCGAACACCGCCGGGTTGGCTTCAATGTTCCGCGGTAGCCGCGTCCCCTTACTCCCCAGGTAGCGGGCCTCCACCACGTAACGCGAGAACAAGGACCGCTGCAGCGTCAAGTTCCAATTCTGCGCGTACGGCGGACGCGCCGTGTGGTCCATCACCACCAGCGTCAACGGCAGCGGAAACGTGCCCGTCCGCGGCCGGCCGGACCCCCCGTACGGATCCGTGAAGTTTACGCTCGGCCCGCTGAACTGAATCAACTGCGTCGACGGGAGCGAACTCACCGGCACCTGCGACGCCACGCCCGATCCATTCGCGAACGGATCGAAAAAGATTCCATACCCGGCCCGCACGCTCAGCACCCCTCGCCCATCCGGATTCCAAGCCACCCCCAACCGCGGCATGAGCGCCTTCCAGAACACCGGCGCCACGCCCTTCGCAATCCCCGCGTCCCCCGGGAACAGCAGACCGCGAGGGGCCTCTGGAAATACCGTTGATTGCACCCCCGGCACAAAGGCGTTCATCCGGTTCCGCACCTCGGTCAGTGGCGTATTCACCTCCCACCGCAGTCCTTAGTTCAGCGTTACGGTCCGGCCTACTCGCCATTCGTCCTGTGCGTACAGCGACGTCTCCCAACCCCGCATCCCTCGCGACAAATCTCCCAATCCCTGGTAGAAAACTGCCGGCCGCCCCAGCAGCAGATTTGCAAACCCATCGCCGTACGGCGGCGTCGGCGCAAATACAAAGAATGCGTTTGGCGCAATCGCCTGAAACATATTCAGGTACAGCCTTCGCGCCTCCGCGCCCACTTTCCAGGAATGCCGGCCCCGCGTCAGGCTCACCGCGTCATAAACTTCCCAACTCGTTTGCGCCGAAGTCCGCGGCCCCGTAATCGCGCCGCCCACCGGGGAATAGCCGCTCACATTGAAGAACGGCGCACTCTGCCCCTGCGCCGAAGCCGAATCGTAGTGGAAGCCCAACTCGCGCGGCGAAGTCTGATTCAGTCGCTGGTCAAACAAGAACACATGCCGGAAAAATGCCGCCCGAAACGCGTTCACCGCGCTCGGGGAAATCACATGCGTCTCGTTCAGCGCCAGCGAATTCGTCCGCAAATCATCCCGCACCGGAAACCCCGGCAGATCCGATCCTCGAATCGAAATCGGGTTCCGGTTATAGCCATCGGCGAACGAGTATCGCACATGCAACTGGTCCCGTTCGCTGGCCAAATAGTCCACCCGTCCCCCCGCCTGGTTCGATTCGTTCTCCGTCACCACGGTCCCGGTGAACACCGACGGCGTCGTGTTGCCCAACGGATACAGCGCCGCCACCCGCAGCCCCACCGCGCTCATCTGCGACGCCGGAATCTGCCCGGCCGCGAACGTGCCCGCCCGCTGTGCCGGTGTCGGCACGTTCGCCGACCGCGTAATCCCCTGCCGGTTCCGGAACCCCTCCGCATACCCGAAATAGAACAACTTGTTCTGCCGGATCGGGCCGCCCAGCGTTCCGCCAAACTGGTTCTGCTTCAGCGGCTCCACCTTCCCCGAAAAGAAATTCCGCGCATCGAAAACGTCATTCCGAAAAAACTCATACAGTCCGCCGTGCAGTTGATTCGCGCCCGACTTCGTCACCACCGACGTATTCGACCCCGCCGACCCGCCATACTCCGGTGGTGCCGTATGCGTCAATATGCGGAACTCGCTGATCGAATCCACCGGCGGCCGCAGCGCGAACCCGCCGTCCATCCGGTTCACATTCTTCGCCCCGTCCAGCAGAAAATTGTTCGATTCCGGCCGCTGCCCGTTCACCGAATAGGCCTGCCCCGCCCGCAGCGACCCGCCCGCCGTCGCAATGCCGTTCGTCAGGTCCGCCACCCCCGCCTGCAATAATCCCAACTGCGTAAAGTTCCGTCCGTTCAACGGCAGATCCAGAATCTCCCGCGTCGTCACCGTCTTCCCCAGCGCATTGCTCGCCGTATCCACCAGCGCCGCTTCGCCCAGAATGCTTACCGACTCCCGCACCCCCGCCACCTCCAACCGCACGTCCAACCGGCGCACTTCAGTCACCTCCAACGCCAACGTCTGGCTCGCAAACGTCGCAAACCCCGGCGCCTCCACAGAGAGTCGATAGCGCCCCACCGGCAGCATCGCAAACCTGAATCTCCCAGCGTCCACCGCCGCCGTCTTCAGCAAGCCCGTATCCAAGTTCATCACCGTCGCCCGCCCGGCCATCACCGTCATGCCGGAAGCGTCGATCAGGCTGCCCTCAACCGTTGCCGTGGGGTCTTGCGCCATCACAGGCAGCGCCATCAGAAAGAATAAAGCATTTCGCACCCTGCAAATCTAGCCCTTCCCCGCTTCCCGCGCAGTAATCAAAATCGACTAGCGATAGCCCAGGGCCTCCGGCGCCTTTCCTTCCACGCAGTGGTACGTCCGTCCCGTCGCGAGCCCCTTGAACTCGTCCACCCGCCCGCTCGGCCAACGCAGCACCACCCGCTTCACCATCGTCTGCCGCCCCACGCCAAACGTCGCCGCCAAATCCGAGGACGACAAATAGCTCGACCCGCTCCGGATCCGCCGCATCTGTTGCCCCGTCTCGTCTTCGATTACCACCACCGCCCCAATCGCATCCCGGTTCGACCTTCGCCCCTCCAGCCGGAAGCGGATCGATTGGTTCCCATTCCCCACATCGTTCCGGTAAAGATACGCCGGCCCTCCGTTCGTCGTCAGCAGCACATCCAGATCCCCATCCCGGTCAAAGTCGCCCAACGCCAACCCTCGGCCCACCTTGGGAGTCCGAAAACCTTCCCCCGCCTCTGCGCTGATGTCCCGGAACTTTCCCTTGCCCCCATTCCAAAACAGATGCGGCGGTTGTGCATACGACGGTCCCCCCGCCAGGTTCCGCACCGAGTCGTCAATATGTCCGTTCACCGCCAGAAAATCCAGCTGCCCATCCAAATCCGCATCGAAAAACAGGCAGCCAAATCCCAACGTCTTTCGCGACGCCGCCGCAATTCCAGTCTCTGCCGCCCGGTCCACAAACCCCGCTCCCTCCGCTTCGTACAGCCCAATCATCTCG
>JBKJLJ010000451.1:0-4330 GCA_046597015.1 Bryobacteraceae bacterium | reverse complement strand
GCGGGGCGTTGGAGGTAGTCAGCGGGGAGGTAGCCTTTCTCGCGGCAGGTCTGGAAGAGGTGGGTGCCGGGGTAAGGATAGAAGACGAAGAAGCCGAAATCGAAGGTATCGAGTTCTTCGGCGAGGGCGTAGGTTTCGTTGAGTTCGGCGCGGGTTTCGCCGGGCAGACCGAGCATGAAGTTGCCGATGACGCGGATGCCGGCTTCGCTCGACCAGCGGAAGACGTCGCGGAAGCGTTGGTTAGTCACGGGCCGATGCATGATTTCGCGGCGGACGCGTTCGCTGCCGCTTTCGACGCCGTAGGTGATCTGGTCGCAGCCGGCCTCGGCGAGCATGTGGAGCATGGGTTCGCTGACGGTTTCGACGCGGGCGTGGAGGCAGAAGCGTTCGGTGAACTCCTGCTTGTAGAGGCGGCAGAACTCCTTCACCCAGGGGTGATGGATGGTGAACGTATCGTCGAGGAAGATGACGTAGGAGAGGTTGCCGGCGGCTTTGAGACCGCGGAGTTCGTCGAGGACGTTTTGATGAGAGCGGCGACGGCCGTATTCGCCGGTTCCTTCGTAGAGTTCGTTGAACATGCGGGCGCCGCAGTAGGTGCAGGGGAAGGGGCAGCCGCGTTGGGTGGAGACCTGGACGACGCCGCAGGGTTCGTCGAGAATATCGCGGGCGGCGAACGGGAGCCGGTCGATGGGCTCGACCGGAGGGCGGAGGACGGGCTTGAAGCCGCCGCGGACCCAAATGTTGCGAATGCCATGGGGAGAACGCCCGGCGGCGAGAGTTTCGACGAGTTCGAGGAGGGCTTCCTCGCCTTCGCCGAGGGCGGCGAAATCGAAGCCAGGGGCGGCGAGGATGCTCTCTGGCGAGAACGTGGCGTGGAGGCCGCCGGCGATGACGGGGACATCGAGTTCCGCGCGGATGACGCCGACGAGGTGGCGCGAACGGAGCCATTGGCGAGTGGTCATCGAAACTCCGATCAGGCCGGGTGCGGACTCCCGGACGAGGCGGACGACCTCGGAATCTGACATATCGACGAGGGCGCGGACCAGGACCGCTTCGTGGCCGTGCTGGCGGAGGTAGGCGGCCAGAAACGCCGGCCCGAGCGAGGCCATCGCCCATTGGCTTTCGGTGTCCACTTCGAGAAAGACAATGCGCATAGGAGGCTCTGGCGGTTAGGTTATCACGCTCGGGGGGGTGAATTGCGTACAATACGCACTATGAAACTCCAACAAACCTTGCTTGCTTTGCTTGCGGCGCTCTGCTTGACCATTGCGCCCGCGTTCGCCCAGGGAGCCGCGAAGAAAGCGCCGGCTGCCGATGCGAAAAAAGCGCCAGCTGCCGACGCAAAAAAAGAGATGAAGGCCGCGGCTCCGGCTCCCGCGGGATTGATCGATATCAACTCCGCGGATGCCGCCACCTTGAAGACGATTCCTGGAATCGGCGACGCCTATTCGGCGAAGATCATCGCCAACCGCCCGTACAAGGGCAAAGACGAGATTGTGAAGAAGGCCGGGGTGCCGCAGGGCGTCTACGACAAGATTAAGGACAAAATCATCGCCAAGCAGAAGTAAGAGTGCCGCGAGGAACCCCGGAGGTCCGCATCGTCGTCCGGGGTTCTGGGCGAGGGGGTTCTATGCGAAAATTGAGGCTGATACCTTATGGCAGACAAAAGCGTAGCGGCGGCGTTGAATCCGAAGAAGAGCGTCCCGATTATGAAATGGGTGACTCCGGTACTCATTGGATGGCTGGTGCCGGGTGGCGGGCACATCTACCAGGGCCGGATGCAGCGGGGCTTGCTGCTGGGCATCGCGACGATTGTTTGTTTCGTTTTCGGGCTACTGATGCGGGGCGCATTTTTTGAACCGCAGACGGGGGACCTGTTGACGACGCTGATTTATACCGGCGGCAACATCGCTAACAAGATGGTGGGCATTCCCTATTTTCTGGCGACCTGGCTCGGTTACAATCAAGCGGATGTGGCGGGGCACGTTCACGACTACGGGACGAAGTTTTTGGCCGGTGCCGGGATGTTGAACGTCCTGTCGCTGGTAGATACCTACGAGATTGCGACGGGGCAGAAGGACTAACGCACATATGCCAAAGATTGCTTTAACGCATTTGGAGACCGCGATTCTGTTTGCCCTGCTGATTTCCGTCGTGCTTGGCGTGGTGACGAAGAAGACCGACAAAGACCGTTTGCAATACGGCCTTTACTGCTTTGCCTGTTTTGTGGGAACTATTTTCGGGTTGGGCTGGCTGATGAAGCTAGGCCACGGATAGGCGCTTCTCTTCTATGCCGGGAACGTTGACGCGAACAACAATTGAGCGAGAGACGGGCGAGGAGAACCAGGACGAGCGAGCGGCGCTTTACAACGTCGTCCTGCTCGATGACGATGAGCATACTTACGACTATGTGATCGAGATGCTGATGCGTTTGTTTTCGCTGAGTGAGGCGCAGGCTCTGCGGCATACCGTCGAGGTGGATTCGATGGGGCGGACGATTGTGCTGACGGGGGAGATTGAAGAGGCGACGGTGTCGAAGGAAATGATTCATGGCTACGGGGCCGATCCGCGGATGGCGAATTCGAAGGGCTCGATGACGGCGGTGGTAGAGCCGGCGACACAAGGAGCCGAGTAAGTGTCCGTCGCGATTGTGACGGGGGCGTCGCGGGGCATTGGGCGCGCCACAGCGTTGCGCCTGGCGATGGACGGGGTAGCGGTGGCCGTAAACTACCGCGAGAACGAGGGGGCGGCCACTGAGACAGCAGATTTAATTCTCCGGTCCGGCGGGCGGGCGATTGCGGTGCGAGGCGATGTCGGCGACCCGGCGTGTGGGCCGCGCTTGGCGGAAGAGGTCGCCAATCGGCTGGGGCCGGTGACGATTCTTGTGAACAACGCTGGCGTTTTGAACCGGGGCGACCTGGGGGATTTCGACTTCACGCAGATGGAGCCGATGCGGCGGATCAACGTGGACGGGTTGGTGCACATGACGCGGGCCGTGTTGCCGGGGATGAAAGCGGCGGGATATGGGCGGATCGTGAATCTGGCCTCGATAGCGGCGTTCGGAACGGCCATGGCGGGGACGACGTTCTACGCGGCGACCAAGGCCGCGGTGATGGTCTTAACGAAGCGATTTGCGATGGAGCTCGGGCCGCAGGGGATTACCGTGAATGCGGTGGCGCCGGGGTTTATCGCGACCGAAATGGTGTTCAGCGGACGGAGCCAGGAAGAGGGCGAGGAATTGCTGCGGACGATGGCGGGCAAGGCGATGGTAAGACGGGTCGGCACTCCGGAAGATGTCGCGGACGTGGTGGCGTTTCTGGCCGGAGAGCGGGCCGGGTTTATCACTGGACAGGTGATGGCGGTCGATGGTGGCCGGATGGACTATCTGGCGCCTTAGTGCGATTCTGACGGCGCTGGCGGCGGTGTTCCAGCTTGTCGTGCCGCTCGAGCTTGATGAGCTCACGGCGCCGGCGGAGTTTGGTGTGGCCGTCGATGTGGGTCCAGAACTTGGCGAAGTATTGAATGGCGCTGACGAGGGCGAAGAAGACGACTCCGTACATCCACAGCATGGCGAAGCTGTACCAGTCCTTGTAGCGGATTGAGATCAGCATGAGCGAGATGGCGATGACTTGGGTCGCCATTTTCGTCTTACCGAGGTCGGAGGCCTGGATCGTATAGCCTTCGGCGGCGGCGATGGAACGGAGACCGGAGACGGCGAATTCGCGGGCGATGATGAGGATGGCGAGCCAGCCCGGGATGAGCCGGATCTGCACAAGGGAGATGAGGGCGGCGGAGATGAGGAGTTTGTCGGCAACCGGATCGAGCAGGGTGCCGACGGTGGTCACCTGTTTCCAGCGCCGGGCTAAGTAGCCGTCGAGAAGGTCAGTAAGTGCAGCGGCGAGAAACGTGGCGAGGGCCAGGAACTCCTGGGCAATGTGGAAGCCGAAGAGTTCGATCCGCAGGTCTTCCTGTACCAACGCAGCGACGAGCAGCGGTACAAAAAAGATGCGAAGGATGGTCAGCAGGTTGGGGAGATTCATCCCGGTATATCCACTATATCCTGGGCCACTATATCCCGAGCTTACGATACCAGATATTTAGCCAGGCGGCGACGGGCTGATTCCGGGGCGACGGCGTCAATGACGACGGTTTCGTCTTCGTACGCTTTCGACAGGATACGGCTGGTTTCGTGCAGGATGCTGAGGGCGGCTCCATCGCCGACTGGAATGCGGAGTACGCAAGGGGCAACGGGATCCAGGGTGAGGGCCTCGTCGATCCGCGCGAGCAGATTCTCAATCCCAGCGCCGGTGAGGGCGGAGACGCCGATGGC
>JBKJLJ010000409.1:0-3431 GCA_046597015.1 Bryobacteraceae bacterium | reverse complement strand
TGCCAAGGACGTGCTGCCGCAATGGATCGGCAACGATTTGGCCCACAATCGAAAGCAGCATCTGGTGGCGAGTCCGCTGTATTACGTGAACCCGATGGCGGCTCCGACGTTGACCGTTCATGGAACCAAGGACACCTATGTGGCTTATGAACAGAGCCAGTGGCTCGATCAGCGGATGAAGGCGGCCGGGGCAACGCATGAGCTGATCACGATTCAGGACGCTGGTCACGGGTTCAAGGGGGCCGACGCGGAGCGGGCCGAAAAGCACCTGTTCGAGTGGTTTGACAAGTATTTGAAGCCCACGCCGCAGCGGCGGATCTTGATCTCCGACCACGGCACGAAGGGCGAGGTGGTGGTGATGGATTGGCCGAGTGGCAAGGAGTATCTACGGGTTCCCAATGGCCGGGGACATGATGCGCAACCGCTGCCCGGGGGGAATATTCTGTATACGTTTGCCCCGGAAAAGAAGGTTTACGAAGTGGACGCCTTCGGCAAGCGGGTGTGGGAGTGTTGCGAGGGTTTGGAGCATCCGTTGGCGGCGCAACGGCTGGCCAATGGCAATACCGTGATTGGCGATGCCAAGGCGGGCCGGGTGATTGAAGTGGACAAGAGCGGCAATCGAATTTGGAACTACCAGTCGAACGATTTGGCGAACATGCGGATGCGGAACGTGCGGCGGACGGCGGCCGGTACGACACTGATCTGCGTGGAGGCGGTGGGGAAGGTGATTGAAGTCAGTAAGGAAGGAAAAATCGTGTGGGAGTGGCAGGCGAAAGAGGGTGATAAGCGAAAGTTATACCAGGCTTTGCGGCTGGCTGATGGGAATACGCTGCTGAGCCTATCGGACCCGGGTGAGGTGGTGATCGTGAATCCGCAAGGGGTGGTTGTCCGCTCCATTGGCGGGGCGAAGAATGACATCAAAATGGGATGGGCTTCGGGCTTGGCGCAGCTTTCGAATGGCAACCTGCTGATCAGCGATTACACCGGTCGACGTTTGTTGGAGGTTGATCCGGCCGGGGTAATGGTGAACGAACTGCGGATGGGACCGCGGACCGTGGCCAGTTTGGCGGTGATTGAGTAGGCTACTTCGTCAGTAGCCAATGGGCGGCAGCATGGCCCGACAGGAACGCGCCTTCGACGCGGGGACCGCCGAAGGCGTCGCCGGCTAGCGCCAAGGGGGGCGTCTGGTCGAGTCCATAGAAGCGCGCGGGATAAGTCTGGACCGGATCGCTAAATCGCCAGCGGTGATAGCGCCAGTGGGTGACTTTGGAGCCCAAGTAGGGGGCGGCGGCGGCAAGCAATATCTGAGCCGCTTCTTCCTTTGGGGTGTCCCAATGTTGCAGACTGAAGTCTCCGTCGGCGAGGATGGTGACCCCCACGGCCTCACTATCCATCCCCTTTTGCCGGTTATCGGAGAGGGTTTGGAGCGGCGCTTGGGACAGGCGCAGATAGCCGGGTTCGGGGATGGCGGAGGGACCGTCGAGGACGGCCAGGATGGCGATGCAGCGATGGTATTCGATGGCGCTGAGCGCATTTCGGATGTCCGAAGGGAGTTCGACGAGTTCGAGAGTTTGGGGCAATGGCGCGGTAACGATGAGCGCTTCAGCCGAGTAGACAGAGCCATCCGCCGCGATGACTCGCCAGACGGCACCGTCCCTGCGGATTGTGCTGACCGTCACGCCGCATTGGACGCGCAGGGAGCCGGCGAGGAACTCGGGCAGGGCGTTCATGCCCAAAGGGGAGCAGTAGCGGGTTTCGGTGGCTCGTTCGAACCAAGGGATGACGAGTGCCGTGCCGAGGAAGCCGTCGATGAGGCGGCGGAAGTCGGGATCGCGGGCCGTAAGGAACTGGGCACCATAGTCGAACATCGCGCCTTCGTACTCGCGAGAGGCCATACGACCGCCTGGCCGACGGCCCTTATCCAGCACCAGAACATTGAGTCCGGCCGCGTCAAGCGACTTCGCAGCAGCCAGTCCTGACAGGCCAGCGCCGATGATGATGCAATCCTCGACGGGATGATCCATCAGAATATTTCTCCAGAATGGATTAAACGCTTTTGGGGTAACAGCCTAGTAGATGAAAATCGTCGGTAAATTCCTGCAGGTGGTTCAGGGCTCGTTGGGAGACGGGGTGGTCGGCTCGGCCCAAAAAATCTGCGTAGAACAAATATTCCCATGGTTTGCCTCGGAGCGGACGGGATTCGATTTTGGTGAGGCTGATGTCGCGCAGGGCGAACGCGGACATGGCGCGAAAAAGGGCACCCGGGACGTTTCGAATCGTAAAGGCGATGGAGGTTTTCCATTCCCGAGTGGGGGTGGCGGGGGCGATTTGGCCCGGTTTGCCCAACAAGAAGAAGCGGGTAAAGTTGCGGCGATCGTCTTCAATCGACCGCTTTAGGATTTTGGCCCCGTAGAATTCGGCGGCTAGGGAGGAAGCGATGGCGGCGGCGGCGGGCTGGCGGGTCTCCATCAACATTTTAACGCTGCCGGCGGTGTCGTAGTGGATTTCGCGCTCGATGTGCGGTCGGTCGGCGAAGAATTGGAGGCACTGATTGAGAGCGACCGGGTGGGAATAAACCTTGCGCACCTTGGCGTAAGTCATTTCGGGGGCGGCGATCAAGTTGTGGACGATTCGCAGATTGACTTCGCCGATGATGGGCAGTTGGAAGTTCAGCAGGTGATCGTAGTTTTCGTGGATAGAACCGTGGAGAGTGTTCTCGATGGGGACGACGGCATGGTCGACCTCTCCGCTAGCTAGGCGTTCGAAAACCAATTGAAAGCGAGGGCAGGGAACCACCTCAACGGTGGGGCCGAGGAGCAGTTTGGCGGCTTCCTCGCTAAAGGCTCCGCGTTCGCCTTGGAAGGCGGCTTTTACTGGTTTTTCTATCGAGTGGTGCTTCCGTCCCAACGTTTGGCTCCTGGATTTGGAATGCCGAGTAGATCAATGACCCGGTCCACACAATGATCCACCAAATCCATGGCGGTTTGGGGATTGCCGTAAAAGCCCGGTATGGGCGGAGCGATGATGGCTCCCATTTCGGCCAAGGCGGTCATGGTGCGAAGGTGCCCCAAATGAAATGGCATTTCGCGCACCATGAGGACGAGACGACGGCGCTCTTTGAGGACGACGTCGGCGGCGCGGATGAGGAGATTGTCGGTGATGCCGTGGGCGATCGCGGACATGGAATGGATGGAGCAAGGGGCTACGACCATGCCATGGGTTTGAAAACTGCCGCTGGCGAGGGTGGCGCCGATCTCTTCAATGGGGTGGGAGTGATGGGCGAGTTCTCGAAACGCTGGCAGGCGGAGCCCCATTTCCAACCATGCCGTCCTTTCGGCCGAGCGGGTCATGACGAGGTGGGTCTCGAGGTTTTCGGTTTCGCGCAGCTTTTCGAGTAGGCGATATCCCAGGACGGTGCCGCTGGCGCCGGT
>JBKJLJ010000290.1:0-18630 GCA_046597015.1 Bryobacteraceae bacterium | reverse complement strand
TGGAAGGGTTGAGCGAGGCTGTGCATCAGCGCCAATTGCAGGCGTTGGGGGAAGAGCAGGAGACGTTCCGCGCGGAGTTGCGGACGATGGTGGGTTTGGCGCTGGGCATCGGAATGGTGATCAGCATCGGGGCGGTGTGGCGGATCCGGCAGTTGGAGGGGGCTCGGCTGCAATACGAGCAACAACTGAGGGAGCTTTCGGCGCGGGTGATACGAGCGCAGGAGGAGGAGCGGCGCAGTTTATCGCGGGAGTTGCATGACGAAGTAGGGCAGATGTTGACAGGGCTGCGGATGGAACTGGGGGCTCTGGATCGGTTTCGAAAGGATGAAGTGCAGTTTCGAACGCATCATGGAGAGGCGAAGGAGTTGACCGAGCAGACGATGCGGATGGTGCGAGATTTGGCGGTGGGGCTACGGCCGTCCTTGCTGGACGACTTGGGTTTAGGGCCGGCGCTGCAGGCGCAGGTGCGGGAATTCAATCGGCGGTGGGGTGGGCAGGCCACATTGGAACTGGTGGGCGCGACCGGAGACTTGGACGAGGTGCAGCGGACATGCCTCTATCGGCTGGTGCAGGAGGGGTTGACCAACTGTGCGCGGCACGCGCGGGCGAAGGTGGTACGGATCGGCTTAGTGGCGGAGAAGGAAGGAATCGTGTTGACGATGGCCGACGATGGAGTGGGCTTTGATCCGGCGCGGCGGCGTGGCTTCGGGTTGATCGGGATGGAGGAGCGGGTGCGCGAGTTGGGAGGGCGGTTGGTCGTCGATTCCGCGCCGGGCGAAGGGACGCGGCTGCGGGCGGAGTTACCGGCATGACGATTCGGGTGGTGGTGGCGGACGACCACGGCGTGGTGCGGAAGGGGGTTCGCCTCGTGCTGAGTGAGGCGCCGGAGATCGAGATTGTCGGCGAGGCCTGCGATGGAGACGAGGCCGTGGAGATGGCGTCGGCGCTGCGCCCCAACGTGATGATTTTGGACGTAGCGATGCCGAAGCGAAACGGCATTCAGGCGGCGACACAGATTGCGAAAGCCGAGCCCGGGGTGGGCATCATCATGCTTAGCATGTACTCAGATGAAGAGTACTTGATGCGAGCGATTTCGGCGGGGGCAAAAGGATACTTGCTGAAGGATTCGGCGGAGCCCGATCTTGTGAAGGCGGTGCGAACCGTGGCGGAGGGGCGGCCGTTTTTTAGCACAGTGCTAAGCGCGGCGCTGGTGGCCGACTACGTACGGAAGATTCAGTCCGAGGGGTTGCAGGACCCCTACGAGACCCTGACGGAACGCGAGAAGGAGGTGCTGCAGTTTTTGGCGTACGCGAAGACAAGCAAGGATATTGCAGCACTTTTAGGCCTGAGCCTGCATACGGTGGAGACGCATCGGACGAACTTAATGCAGAAGCTGGATCTGCATTCCGCGGCCGAGGTGGTGCTGTATGCGGCGCGAAAGAAACTGTTGGTCTAGACCGGGGATACAATACCGGGATGATTCGATTGCTAGCGTTTGGGTTCGTTTTGGCGAGTGCGGCGTGGCCGCAGGAGTTTGACCTGGTGTTGCAAGGCGGACGGGTGATGGACCCGAAGAGTCGCTTGGATGCTTCGCGCGACGTCGCGATTAAGGCAGGGAAGATTGCGGCGATTGAGCCGTCGATTGCGGCGGGGCGGGCGAAGAAGGTTCTCGATGTGAAGGGGTTGCTGATCACACCGGGGCTGATCGATCTGCACGTGCATGTTTACTTTTCGGCCAGCAACCCGGGAGCGTGGGCCGGGGACAACAGCGTGCCTCCGGATGCCTTTAGCTTTCGGACCGGCGTGACGACGATGGTGGACGCGGGGTCATCCGGGTGGCGGAATTTTGAGCACTTTAAAGTGACGGTGATCGATCGGGCGAAGACGCGGGTGCTGGCGATGATTAACATTGCGGGCTTCGGAATGGTCAGCGATCTGACCGAACAGGGCGACTTCGACCCGGCGGCAGTCGCGAAGCTAAAGGCGAAATATCCGGAGACCGTGGTCGGCGTGAAGTCGGCGCACTATCAGCGGCCGGACTGGGAGAGCGTCGATTCGGCGGTGGAGGCGGGGAAGTTGGCGAAGGTGCCGGTGCTCGTTGACTTCGGCTATTTTTTGCCGCAGCGGCCGTATTATGAGCTGGTTGGGGAGCATTTGCGGCCGGGTGATATTTCGACACATGCCTACCGGGGGCCGGTGCCGTGGGTGGATGAGAAGGGCAAAGTGTATCCGTATCTGCGGGCGGCGCGGGCGCGGGGGGTGAAGTTTGACGTGGGGCACGGGGGTGGGAGTTTTGTGTTGCGGAGTGCGGGCGGGGCGATTGCGGATGGGTTCTATCCGGATACGATTTCTTCCGATCTCCACACGACCAGCATGAACGGCGCGTTTATGGACATGCCGACGCTGATGTCGAAACTGATGGCCTTGGGGATGCCGTTGGCCGAGGTGATTCGAGCCTCGACGATTACCCCGGCCGAGGTGTTGCAGCGGCCGGAACTGGGGCATTTGACGGTAGGGGCGGTGGCGGATGTGGCGGGGCTGCGGATGATGGAAGGCGAGTTTGGTTACTACGACAATAGCGGCGGGAAGGTGACTTCCAAGCAGCGGCTATTCAATGAGTTGACGTTGAAAGACGGGCGGATTGAGTGGGATTTCAATGGGCGGCAGGCGATCGACTACAAGAAGCTGGGACCGCGTTATGGGATCCGCGAAGGCATCGACTCCATCCTGGTGCCGAAGCCATGAGGAGCCTAGCTTGTCTACTGCTGTTGGCGGGGGCGGCTTGGGCGGCCGAGCCGTTGCGGGTGCGGGTGGTGACGGGCGGACACTCGCACGAACCTTCGTTCTATTCGATGTTCGAATCGATGCCGGACTTGAAAGTAGACGTGGAGCCGCACCCGAAGGCATTCGAAGGGAACCTGATCAAGCGCGTGGACGTGTTGGTGCTTTACGACATGATCACCGTTTCCACGTCGGAACAGCGGGATCGGCTGCGGACATTCGCGGAATCGGGGAAGGGAATTGTGATTCTGCATCATGCGATTTGCGGGTACGTCGATTGGCCGTGGTGGTATGAAAACGTGGCGGGCGGTCGTTATTTGCCCACTTCGACTTTTCAGCATGATGTGACGATTCCGGTGAAGATTACCGGCCAGCATCCGGTGACAGCGGGGCTGAAAGACTTCACGGTATTTGATGAGACCTACAAGGGCATGTGGATTTCGGACAAAGTCAATGTGCTGGCTTCGACGACGGAGAAGACCTCCGACGGGCCGCTCGTGTGGGTGAGCCCGTTCGAGAAGAGCCGGGTAGTCTTCGTGCAATTGGGGCACGGCCATCAGGTCCATCAGGACGCCAACTATCGGCAGTTAGTCCGGCAGGCGATTGAGTGGGCTGGAGGACGACGATGAGGATGCTCGGCTCGCTGGTGATGTTTTGTTCGCTGGTGAGTGCGGTGGAACCGCCCGCCAAAGACCAAGCCGCGATGCAAGATGCGCTACGGCGGTATCTGGTGGCCGTAAACGACTGCGATGAGGCGGCTGCCAGGGCGGTGGTGTCGAAAGAGTTCACGGCCACAGCTCACAATATGAGGCCGGAGTTCGTGGCCCGGCTGCGACCGCGGGCTGAGGTGTGCGGGCCGAACAAAAGTCCGGTCGAAGTTACGGCACTGGCGCGGATTCTTCGGGCAGCTACGGAGGACGTGACGGTGGCCGATGGGTTCTTTCGCACGATCCAGTTGCCGGGTGGGGATCACGCGGGGCGATTGTACGCGACCTTTGTGCGACGGGAAGGAAAATGGCAGGTGATGAGCCTGCGGTTTCATAGCCTGCGTTTTGAAGCCCCGTACGTCGGCATCGAGCCGTCGGCGAAGCACGATCCCCCCGGAGCCGATGGCTGGGTGACGCTGTTCGATGGCCGATCTACCGACGCCCTGCGCGAGGTGGGTGGAGGGCCGTTTCCATCCACATGGAAGGTGGCAGATGGAATGCTGCAGACGGTGCCAGGAAAGAATGGGCGCAGCCTGCAAACGCGAGATACCTTCCGTTCGTTCGAATTGCGGTTCGAGTGGAGGACCGCCGCCAAGGGAAACTCCGGGATCAAGTACCACCTGTTCTACCTCATGAACGGTGACCTCGGTTCGGATGGCATTGGCCATGAGTACCAACTCGCCGACGATGGGGGCGACCCGGGGGCCATCCTGTTCCCGGTCCAACGAAGTGGCGCTCTCTATAACCAAATCGCTCCGCAAGGCGCGGTGGTGAAGCCGCTCGGCGAATTCAATGAAAGCCGACTCGTCGTGAACGGACGGCACCGCGAGCACTGGCTCAACGGCGTGAAAGTCGTCGAGTATGAGTCTGAATCGGGCCCTCCGGAAGGGCCCTTAACGATTCAGCATCACGAAACGGCGATGGCGCTGCGGAACATTCGGCTGCGCCGAATCAACCCTTAACTTCGGCCAATCGGGTGGCTTGACGGCCGACGAGTTGCCAACCGCTCTTGCCCTTAACCCAGACGTAGAGGATGTTCAACGTCAATGTGCGGGGCTCGGCGCCCAGAAGCCTCATCGTGGTTTCCTGACGAACGAGAGCGGTGTCGCCAAAGAAGGAAACCTGCCGATCCTTACCGAGGACGACCGAACCATAGACGGAGGTTTTTTTCACGGCCAGCGCTTCAATAACCTCCTTCTTGTTTTCGAGGCGGCCGTTCGAGTGGCTATAAACAAGTTGGTCGCCGAGGAGTTTGCCGAGCGTCGCGGCGTCCGGCTTCTGCAGCACGTTCGCCAGTTGAGTCATCACCGCGTCCACTTCGGCCTCGCGCTTATCGGCGGCGGCGAGCGGCAACGCGAGCAAAATCAGCATTAGGAATTTCATAGTCTTCACAGTCTATACGATGGATCCTTGCGATCCATCAGCCGCACCATCGCCGCGAATTCGGGGTTGGGGTTTTTGCTGTATCCCCCTTCGCCTTCGGCTACCAGGAATTCGTCGCTCCGCCGGGCGCTGACCTCGCAGACCTCACGGGACGGAAGGGCGAGTTTGGCCCCGGTGGCCTGGGCGGCCAACTGCACCTGGCAAGCGCGTTCCAGCCGGTAGAGGCGGACGAAGGCTTGGGCGACCGAAGCGCCGCAAGCCAGCAAACCGTGGGTCTTTAGGATCAAAACATTCTTCTCGCCAAGGTTGGCCGCCATTCGCTCGCGCTCGTCGAGCTCCAGGCTGGGTCCTTCGAAATCGTGATAGGCAACGCGGTCAAAATAGCCGAGCGCATACATGCTGATGGGCAGCAAGCCATCCGCCAGCGCGGCGACGGCCATGCCCGCGGTCGTGTGGGTATGCATCACGCAGCGGACGTCGGGGCGGGCCATATGGATGGCGCTGTGGATGACGAAGCCGGCGGGGTTGATCTCCTGATCCTGGTCCCCGATGATGTTGCCGTGGAGATCGATTTTGACGAGATTGGAAGCCGTTACTTCGTCAAAGCGCAGCCCATAAGGGTTGATTAAGAAGTGGTGCTCCGGGCCGGGAACTCTGACGGTGTTATGGGTCCAGATCAGTTCGCTCCAGCCGAAATGGTCCACGATGCGGTAGGCCGCGGCCAGTTGGATGCGAAGTTCGCGCTCTACGGGATCGGTCATTTGTCCTTGGTTGCTTTCCATGTGGCGTCGCCGATTTCGGGGTACACGGCCTTGCCGCTCATCTTTTTCCCGTCGGCGTCGATGGTGCCGGAATACTTCAGCTCGCCTTGCCCAGCCGTAACGGTGAATTCCACCTTGTCGCCATTGACGGTGCCTTGCAGAGGGGCCTTGCCGACGACTCCTTCGTAGGTGCCCGTGAGAGCAGTACCCTTTTGCACGAACTCAAAAGAAGGGGTGCCACTGCCTGCCCCCGTCTCGACGGAGAACGACCATTTGCCGGTGATGTCGGCAGCCAGGAGGAGAGTACCACTGAGGAGCAGTGTTGTGACGATACGCGCTAGCATGACTCGAACGGTATCATGGCCCCCCCGGCGACGGCAAGACAGACGGCGCTAGGGCAAGACGGCATATCATGCTGAGATGCTGCTTTCGCGTCGTCATCTTCTGGCGCTTCCGTCTCTGGCTGCCTTCGGCGCTCCGACGCCGTGCAAGATCACCAGATTCGAAATTCATAAGTGCACCGTACGATGGCGGGACCTTGTGTTCCTGGTCATTCACACCGACTCGGGGTTGACGGGAGTGGGTGAGGCAACCCTCGAAACGCGCGCGGATCTGGCCGAAGCGGCGCTGCGCTGGGTGGAACCGACGATGGTCGGCCTAGACCCGCAGGGCGCCGAGCAGCACTGGAATCGGAACTACTACGGCTTGTCCCGTTGGCGCCACGGCGCGGCGGAACTAACGGCGCTTTCGGCCGTCGACATCGCCCTCTGGGACCTCGAAGGCAAACGCCTCGGCGTTCCGGTGGCACGTTTGTTGGGCGGAGCGATCCACAATCCGTTGCCGCTCTACTACACGCATTGGTCGGCGTCGCTCAAGGAACGGACGCCACAAGCGTTTCGCGATTGGGCCGTCGAGACGCGTCGTCGCGGATGGAAGGCCGTGAAATGGACGGTGCCGTTGGCCGGCGATGACAAGGCGCGGATCGCCCAAACCGTAGCCGAAGTGGAGGCGGTGCGGATGGCGGTGGGGAACCAATTGGACATCGGACTCGAACTGGCGGAGACGTTCAATCTTCGAACGACGATCGAACTCGCGCGGGCGCTCGCACCGTTGAAGCCGATGTTTCTGGAGGAGCCGACCTTGCGAGAGAACCCGGCGATGCTCGGCCAAGTGGCGGCCCAGTCGCCGATTCCGATTGCGACGGGCGAAGGCCTGCTGCTGCGTTCGGAATTCCGGCAACTGCTCGACCACAAGGGTGCGGCGATTGTGCAGCCCGACGTGATGCACGCCGGCGGCATTACCGAGATCCGCAAAATCGCCCAGTTAGCCGAGACCTTCGGCGTGGAGATCGCTCCCCACCAGTGCAGCGGACCGGTGGCGCACGTCGCCTCGCTCCATGCCATAGCGGGATGCCGGAACTTCTTCCTGGAAGAGTGGGAGGGCGACGACGATGCTCTGTTCCAGGAACTTTGCAGCGGAACTTACCCGGTGCCGAAGGATGGCGCGGTCAGTCTGCCCACCGGGCCAGGGCTGGGGGTGGCCGTAAACTTCACGGAGTTAACCCGGCGATTCCCCTTTAAGGCAATGAACCGCCGAGCCACGCTGACGAAGTAGCTACTTCATCCCTTCGAGGGCCTTCGCGCCGGCCGCGGCAATCTGGCCGTCCTGCGCCGAGGTCACCCCGCTAACGCCGATGGCACCGATCATCACCCCGTCAATCGTGAGTGGCACGCCGCCCTCCACCGGAAGTACGTCCGGCAGTTTGAGCACGGTGTTGCGGCCGCCGAGGACGGTGTCTTCGAGCACTTTCGTCGGTCGCTTCATGCGGATCGCGGTACGGGCTTTCATCGGAGCGATGTCGACGCTGCCGATCTGAGTGCCGTCCATTCGTTCGAGATACAGCAGATTCGCTCCGTCGTCGACGATGCTGATCACGACGTTCCAGTTGTTCTTTCTCGCTTCCGCCTCCGCTGCGGCCGCGATTGTTTTGGCCGCTGCCAAGGTTAGAGATTTCTTGGTGGCAAGCTGAGCGCTCGCGGGGATCGTCATTGCCAACACCGCCAGTGAGATTATGAAATTACGCATGGACAATACGGTATCAGGGTTTGGCTCCCGCGAGGAAGAATATAAGCTGGACAAAGATGTCCGATTGAGCTAATCTGGGGGCGGATGTTCTCGCATACAGTAGAGTACGCACTTCGCGCGGTCGCGGCCTTGGCCGAAGACTGGGAGCGTCCTCACGCCGTCCAGAAGATCGCCGAACGCACAAAGATGCCGAATGATTATTTGGCCAAAGTGATGCAAGCGCTGTGCCGGGCTGGTGTTGTCAAGGCGATTCGGGGACGCCACGGTGGCTACCAATTAGCGCAAGCGCCGGAGAAGCTTTCGCTGCTCGAGGTGATCAACGCGGTCGATCCGATCAAGCGCATTGAGCGCTGCCCGTTGGGCTTGGCCGGCCACGGTGCCAACCTTTGTCCGCTGCATCGTCGTTTGGACGACGCGATTCGGGAAACGGAAAATGCATTTCGCTTCACCACCCTGGGCGAATTGCTCCAGAGTACGGGCCCGGTTCGCCCTCTCTGTCCTATAGAACCGGCAGGTTCCCTGATCAATGTGGCTCTCTAAGTTAGTTGGACTGACTCTTTTCGGACTAGGCGGATCGTTTGTAGCGCCGCTCGAACATCCGGCGATTAACTATTACAAGGGTCCGACGGACAACCCGGCGGTCCGGTTGAATCGTCGTTTGGCTTCCGGCCAGACCAAGCTCGCCTTCGATCCGCAGTTCGGCTATCTGCCGGCTGTGCTGAAAGAGTTGCAGGTGTCGCGAGAGTCCCAGATCCTGGTGTTCTCGAAGACCAGTTTCCAGGCCCCCCGGATTGCGCCGCGGACGCCGCGGGCGCTTTACTACAACGACACTTTGTCCGTGGGCTACGTGCAGGGCGGGGATGTAGTGGAATTGGCGGTGCACGACCCGAAACAGGGAGTGATCTTTTACTCTCTTGATCAGGACGAGATCGGCTACCCCCGTCTGGAGCGACGGGACGCCTGTTTACAATGTCATCAATCGTCGGCGACCTTAGGGATTCCGGGTATCGTGGTGCGCAGCGTTTCGGCTGAGCACAGCGGCATGCCCGCGTTCCAACACGGCACCTATATCAGCGACCACCGCAGTGACTTTAAAGAGCGGTGGGGCGGCTGGTATGTGACCGGCGATACCGGGGCCATGAAGCACATGGGCAACTCCGTGACGAAGAATCGGGATAGCGCGGAACTGGTTCCGATCCCGAACCGGTTTGACCCAGCCCAGTACTTGACCCCGCATAGCGACGTCGTGTCGCTGATCGTGCTGGAGCATCAAACGCACATGACTAACCTGCTGACGCGGGCGGGGTTCGAGATCCGCCACGCACTGCATCATCAGGACGCGATGAACGAAATTTTCAAGGACCCGGCTGGGTATCGCAGCGAATCGACCTTGCGGCGGATTCGCCAGGCCGCCGAAGAGTTGGTGGACTATATGCTGTTTGTCGAAGAGGCGCCGCTGCCGAACCCCATCAAAGGTTCCTCCCGGTTCACGGAGACGTTCGCCGCGCAAGGCCCCCGCGATCGGCAGGGACGTTCCCTGCGGCAGTTCGACTTGCAGACACGGATCTTTCGGTACCCGCTGAGCTATATGATTTACAGCGAAGCCTTCGATCAACTGCCGGTTCCGTTACGCGTCGCTGCGGTGGAGAGGTTGCGGAGTATTCTGGACGGCCAGATCGTAGAGCCCCCGTACCGCCACTTGACCCCGGCCGTGCGCCGCGACGTCCTAAGTATTCTCTCGGCCACCAAGCCGGACCTCTTTATCACTCCGAAGAGGTGATACAACAAAGACGTATGCATCGTCTTCTGCTGTGGTCCCTGCTGGCGTCCCCGTTTGCCGCTGCGGAGCAGCCTTTAGAGTTCAACCGAGACATTCGGCCGATCCTGTCGGACCGCTGTTTTGCCTGCCATGGCCCGGACGCTGGAAACCGGAAAAGTCCGCTGCGACTCGATAGCGAGGCCGAGGCGAAGAAAGATTTAGGCAAGGGGCGCAGGGGCATCGTGCCCGGCCAGCCGGACCAGTCCGGGGTCTTTTTGCGGGTGACTTCCACGAATAAGGCGCTGCGGATGCCGCCTCAGTATGCCGGCCATGATCGTTTGCCAGAGCGAGACATCGAAACCCTCCGGCGTTGGATTGCGGCGGGAGCCAATTGGGAGAATCATTGGTCGTTTGTGCCCCCCAGGCGCCCGACGGGACCAGCCTCGATCGATTCTTTTGTCGATGCGCGACTGGCCAAGGAGAGCCTGCGGCCGAATCCGCCCGCCGGCAAAGCGACGCTGCTGCGTCGGGTGACGTTGGATCTCACCGGGCTTCCTCCGACGCCGGCGGAGGTGCAGGCGTTTCTGGCCGAAGATTCCCCGGATGCTTTTGCGAAGGTAGTTGACCGTCTGCTGGCCAGTTCCGCCCATGCGGAACGGCAGGCCATTCGATGGCTCGATTACGCTCGGTATTCCGATACGAATGGTTACCAGTCGGACGGGGTCCGCGATATGTCTCGCTGGAGGGATTGGGTCATCGATGCCTTCGCCCGGAACCAGCGGTTTGACGAATTTACGATTGACCAGATTGCCGGGGATATGCGTCCCAATGCGACGCTGGCGCAGCGCATCGCAACGGGGTTTCATCGCAACCACCGAACATCGGCGGAAGGCGGAATCGTCGATGAAGAGTTCCGCGTCGAGTACGTGGCGGACCGGGTCGAAACGACCAGTAACGTTTGGCTTGGCCTAACCGTGGGCTGCGCGCGATGTCACGATCATAAGTACGATCCAATCAAGCAGCGCGAGTTCTACCAGTTGTTCGCGTTTTTCAATAACATACCGGACGAACGGGGTTTCGTCTATAACTTCGGCAACGAGAAGCCATTTATCAAGGCCCCGACTCCACCGCAGCAGATCGAGCTAGACCGGCTGAACACGGCCCGGGCCGCTGCGACAAGCCGTTGGGAGAGCGCAGCCAAGACAATCGAACGGGAACTGCGGAAGTGGAAGCCGCCGGCATCGGATTGGATCCCGCGCGAAGGCCTGACGGTCGAAAAAGATATCGTGTCCTTCACCGAGCCGATCGACATGGGCCAGGACGTGGCAAAGTTCAATCACCGGGATCCGTTCACGCTGGCGGCGTGGATTAAGCCGTCGCAGCCCAAAGGCACCATCCTCTCGCGGGCCGAAAACCACTGGGAAGGCACCGGCTATGGACTCTTTATTGTGGATGGGAAGTTACGCTTTCACTACACGTTCCGCTGGTCCGATCTGGGAGTGCGCCTGGAGACGAAAGCGCCCTTACGAATCAACGAATGGCAGCACGTGTCGGTGACTTACGACGGGGGCATGTATGCCAAGGGTGTCCATCTGTATGTCGATGGCGTTGACCAACCTCTGAACGTCCTGTTTGATCAAAACCTTTGGCCTGTAGATAACAAGGTACCGTTCCGGATTGGTGCCGGCGCGGGGTTGACCTATCAAGGCGGAATTCAGCAGGTCCGGGTATGGAAGCGGGCGCTTTCCGCCCGAGAGGCATCGACCCTGGCGGTCCGCGAGACCTTGGCGGAGTTGGCGAAGCGGAAAAAACGAACTCCGGCCGAACAGGCGAAGCTGGCGCTGGCTTTTGAACAGCAGTATCTGCCCGCTCGGCTCGCTGCTTCGCGGGATGCCCGGGTAGCGGCCGACCAGGCCTACAACAAGTACCTGGCCACAGTGCCGACGGTAATGGTGATGGAAGAGGGTCCGGCCAAAGACGCCTTTGTGTTGAACCGCGGTGCCTACGATCAGCGCGGGACGAAGGTGGAAGCCGCCGTGCCGGGCGCCCTGCCGCCGCTGCCGCCCGGAGCGCCCGCTAACCGACTCAGCTTGGCCCAGTGGCTCGTCGACCGCAAGAACCCCTTGACTGCCCGCGTGCAAGTGAACAGGCTGTGGCAGAACTTCTTTGGCATCGGTCTCGTCAAAACGGTCGACGATTTCGGCTCTCAGGGGGAATGGCCTTCGCATATGGAACTGCTCGACTGGCTGGCGGTAGAGTTTATGGAGTCCGGTTGGGACTTACGACATATGGAACGTTTGATTGTTTCAAGCCAAGCGTATCAGCGGGCTTCGACCACCTCGGCCGAGCTTCTGGCGAAGGATCCGGATAATCGTTGGTTGGCTCGTGGCCCGCGGCTGCGGCTGGCCGCGCCCTTCATTCGCGATCAGGCTTTGGCCGTTTCCGGATTATTGGTGAATAAAGTTGGCGGACCGAGCGTGAAGCCATACCAGCCGGAAGGCCTGTGGCAGGAGTTAGCGGGCGGCGCTGGTTATAAGGCCGATATGGGCGATGGGCTGTACCGGCGGAGCCTTTATACCTACTGGAAGCGCACGATTGCACCTCCGAGTATGATCAACTTCGACGCGGCGACGCGCGAGGTCTGCAGCGTGCGGGAGAGCCGGACCAATACCCCCTTGCAGGCGCTGAATCTGATGAACGACGTCGCCTATCTAGAGGCCTCCCGAAAGTTGGGGGAACGAGTGCTGCATGAGGGCGGGGCAACCGATCGGGAGCGGCTGGACTTTGCCGTGATGGCGGTGCTGGCTCGACCCAGTAAGGGGAGCGAGGTCGCGACGCTTGAGGCTGCGCTAAACCATTTTCGGGCCCGCTATCAAGCCAAGCCCGCCGACGCGGAAGCGTATCTGAACCAGGGCGACAGTCCGCGCGATCGATCGATAGCGGCCCCCGAACTCGCCGCCTGGACAACCGTTGCAAGTCTCCTGCTCAACCTCGATGAGACCATTACTAAGGATTAAGCCATGACGCGCCGACAGTTTCTCACCTCCTCAACGGCCGGCTTGGCTGCCTTTCATCATCTCGAGGCTGCCTCGCCCTATCATCACGAGCCCAAGGCAAAACGCGTCATCTACCTGTTTCAATCGGGCGGGCCGTCGCAGCTGGAAACGTTTGACTATAAGCCGAAGCTAAAAGATATCTACAAATCGGAGCTTCCCGCTTCGATTCGCAATGGCCAGCGGCTCACCGGGATGTCGGGTCAACAAGCCAGCTTTCCGGTTGTTCCATCGAAGTTCGGTTTTCAGCAGCACGGCCAGAATGGGACGTGGGTCAGCGATTTATTGCCGCATACGGCGAAGATCATCGACCAATTGACCATCATCCGGAGCCTTCATACGGAGGCGATTAACCACGATCCGGCCGTGACGTTTCTCCAAACCGGTTCGCAGATTGCCGGGCGGCCGAGCATCGGCAGTTGGGTGAGCTATGGGTTGGGAAGCGAATCCAAAAATCTACCCGGTTTTATCGTTTTAATTTCGCCCGGCGCGGGCGGCGGCGGGCAGCCGCTCTATGACCGTCTATGGGGCGCAGGGTTTCTGCCGTCGCGTTATCAAGGGGTGAAGTTTCGCAGCGTCGGTTCCCCGGTGCTCTACCTCCAGGATCCGGCCGGGTTCGACCGCAGCGACCGGCGGGCCTATCTCGATACCCTTGCCGAGCTCAATCAGAAGACCCTCGCCGATTCGGGAGATCCGGAAATCTCGACGCGCATCGCGCAGTATGAGATGGCGTTCGCGATGCAGGCTTCGGTTCCGGAACTGACGGACTTGAGTAAGGAGCCCGCGAGCACGTTTGACTTATACGGCCCGGACGCGCGAAAGCCGGGGACCTTCGCCTACAACTGCCTGATGGCCCGGCGCCTGGCCGAACGCGGCGTGCGATTCATCCAGTTGTATCATCGCGACTGGGATCACCACGGGAACTTGCCCAAACTGATGCCGAATCGATGCCGGGAAACCGATCAGCCGTCGGCGGCCCTGGTGCAGGATTTGAAGCAGCGAGGTATGTTAGACGACACCCTGGTAGTTTGGGGCGGCGAGTTTGGGCGCACTGTCTACTGCCAAGGGCAGTTAACCGAAGGAGACTACGGGCGCGATCACCACCCGCGCTGCTTTTCGATGTGGATGGCCGGAGGCGGCGCCAAGCCGGGCGTGGTTTACGGCGAAACTGACGAGTATAGCTATAACGTCATCAAGGACCCCGTCCATGTTCATGATCTGCAGGCGAGCCTGCTCCACCTGCTGGGAGTAGATCACACGAAGTTAACCTATCGCTTCCAAGGGCGTTACTTCCGGCTTACGGACGTGCACGGCCGCGTCGTGAAAGACTTACTTCTCTAAGTACTATTTCAGGGCGGTAAGGGTTTTTAGCTCTTCTCCGCTGGGGTCCATGAACTGCGCAATGGCGCGCCAACGGATGCTTTCGATCTTCACTTCGACCGTCGAAGTGACCTGGCATCCCGCGCCGAAGGCTCAATGCGGATCCGCCAGATGCCGCCAAAACCCCAGCCAGTTTGGGTTCAATCTTTATCTTTGACGGCCTCGATACCATCCCGGGGATTCGTCGCTTGTGACGGCCATCAGTGGCACGGATGCGGCCAACGGCGCGCCGCTGACCCATCGCCTGGATGGAGTACCTGCGGCCGGGTGCAAACTCCCAGCTCTTCGTAAAGGGAGACCAGAGAATCACCTTGACGGTGCTGTCCTAGGCCCGTCCCAGGGCAATCAAGTTGGGCCCTTCTCGGAACTCGCCCGGCTTGATCGGCGGCAACGATTAGGTCGGCAGTTTTACGTTGCTCGTCGGGACGCTGGATCTATCGAGCTACCTGATCTTCGGTGCGGACTCGTTGGGTTGGAGGCGGTGCGCCGCCCCCAATAAGCGTCAACCATAATCGGTTAGGTCGGCGTCAATACCCCCTTGCATTCGAATCTTCCCTGTGATTTAGTTTACATCACAGTGAGATTCATGCAAATCAAACATTTACCTCAAGTTCTCTTTCTTGTTTCTACAATCCCTCTCTTCGGTCAGGGCGAAAGAGCTACCGTGACCGGTACCGTTTCTGATTCCTCCGGAGCGATTGTTCCGGGTGCTAGCGTGGCAATCCGAAACACGGGCACCAACGTGACGGCCCGGACGGCCACCAACTCCGCAGGCCTCTATTTTATCCCGGCGCTGCCTCCGGGTGAGTACGATGTAACGTCCGAAAAGGCAGGATTCCGCCCGGCTCGGGTTACTGGACTGCGACTAACGGTCGGCCTGACCGCCACGATCAACTTTTCGCTCGAAGTTGGGACCGTTACTGAAGCCGTCGAAGTGTCGGCCACCGCAGTGCAGTTAGAAGCACAAACGTCGGGATTGGGGAAAGTGGTCGAGCAGCGCCGAGTCGTCGAGCTTCCCTTACTCGGCCGGAATCCCTTGTCGCTCGCGGCTACCGCACCCGGCGTCATCCCGAGTTCCGGCCAACGCGGCACCGGACAAGACATCATCGGCGTATCCACCACTTCGCAGATTAACGGCGGCTTGTCCCAGCAGAACGGCGTCTTGATCGACGGCGGCGAATCACGCGGGACCACAGAAGGCGGAGCGGCTTACACAGTACCGCTGGAGGCCGTCGGCGAGTTCAGGATCGAGACTTCGACCTACTCCGCGGAGTTCGGTCGGGCTGCCGGCGGTATCGTAAACGTCGCGACCAAGTCTGGCACCAACCAACTCCATGGGGTCGTCTATGAGTTTCTCCGCAATGACCATTTGAACGCGAACACTTGGCAGAATAACCGAAACCGCGTGCCAAAGGGTCTCTTTCAGCGGAACGAGTTCGGCGCGGGTGCGGGTGGCAAGCTCATTCAAAACCGTACGTTTTGGTTTGCGATCTACGAAGGGACCCGTCAGGGCAGCCCCGACCAGGCATTGTTGACCGTGCCCACGGCGGCGCAGAAACAAGGCGATTTCTCGCAGACGTTTGATCGGCTCGGTCGTCTCAACATGATCTACGACTATACGACCACGCGAGCGAATCCAGAAGTGGCTGGCGGCGTGATCCGCGACCCGTTCCCAAATAATCGGATTCCGTCGGCCCGCATTCACCCGATCTCTGCAAAGGTGGCACCCTTCTGGGGCGACGGCAATCGCCAAGGGGAAGGAGCCGCGCTCGTCAATAACTACTTCCGCGTCGGGAAGGCGATTACGGACTCGGATTCCTGGTTCGGCCGGGTGGATCACACTATCAATGATCGACACCGGTTGTATGGCCGCTACGGCGGACGCGAGTTGAAAAGTACTACGCAAGTGGCCTTGAATCCTGCCTTTCCGCCACGGACGCTGAGTTCGAACCCGGCCAACAGCGCCCTGATCAGCTTGACGTCGACCTTCTCGCCGACGTTTTTGGGCGAAGGTCGCATCAGCTACACCCGGCTCCAGTTCGACTCCAGCCCGCTGAGCGAAGGCTTCGACGTCGCTGCGCTGGGTTTCACCCCGGCCGTGACCAGAAACATCCTCTTTCAACAATTTCCGCAGGTCTCCATCCAGACCTACGCCCAGGGCGCCGGATTGGCCGTCACTGGCGCGGCACCGAACGAGTTCGATCAACTCGGTGGCGTAGGTCGTAACTTGAACCCGCAAGATACTTGGCAAGCGCAGTATCACGCGACCATGATTCGGACCCGTCACAAAGTTAAGGCCGGGTTCGAAACCCAACTGATCAAATTGAACGCGTTCAATTCGCAGCAGTCCTCCGGCCAGTACATCTTCGACCGGCTCTATAGCCAGGGGCCCGATCCAAACGTCACGGCGCTAAACTCAGGCCACGGATTCGCCAGCTTTCTACTTGGCGTGCCGCAGGCGGGTGCGATCACCATCACTCGGCCCCTGTTCCTTTACCAACGCTATTGGGCCGGCTACGTGCAAGACGATTGGCGGATCACCAACAAACTCACTTTGAACCTCGGCATGCGCTATGAGTACACTACCCCCTATGCCGAAAAGTTCGGTCAGATTGGCTACATCGATTTCAACGCTACCGATCCCGTGGCGGGCGTGAAGGGCACCTTCAAACTCATCGAGCCGGGTGGCTATCAGTCCGACCCCAACCGGAAAAACTGGTCGCCCCGCCTAGGCTTGGCCTACCAGTTGAATCCCAAAACCGTCATCCGCACCGGTGCCGCAATCTTCTACGCCAGCTTCGTCGGCGTGAATGCCGCGGCCACCGACTTTGGAAACGGCAGTTTCCTGTCGAACGCTCTGTTCCTCGGCCAACCCAACGCGCTCATCAATACGCCGCCAGAGGGCGGCTCGTGGTCTAACCCGTTCGCTGGCGGAATTACGATTCCAGACCGCAACACCAACTTCGCCGGGCAAAACGTCCGTGCTGATACCCGGTATCGACCGAACGCCTACCTCGGCAATTGGAGCCTCTCCATCCAACGAATGCTGAATTCGACGACGATGATTGAAGCGGCCTACGTCGGATCCAAAGCGACTCACATGTACTGGAATCGGCAGCGGAATCAAAACGACCCGTCATTGATGTCACTAGGCGCGGGCTTATTGGCCCCCGTGCCGAATCCGTTCTTTGGCAAGATTCGCACGGGCGCTCTGTCAGGGCCCACCATTCAAGCCCGGCAAGCCTTGCGGCCGTATCCCCAATTCCTCGACCTGCTGATCTTCCGCGATCCGTACGGCGACATGAGCTACCAAAGCTGGTACCTGCGCCTGGAGAAACAGTATTCGCAAGGCATGACGCTCAGCGCCTCCTACACCGCTTCCAAGACGATAGCCAACACCATGCAGTCGAACACCTGGGTCGTCGGACCATCCAACAGCCTCTACAACGCTAAGTACAACCGCGGCATCGAAGCCAATGACGTGCCGCAGCGATTAGTCGTGAGCATGTTGTACGACCTGCCCTTCGGCAAGGGGAAGAGGTTTCTCTCCGAAGGCGGTGTGGCTTCGAAGTTCATAGGCGGCTGGCAGTTCAGCAGCATCACGGTCCTGCAGAAGGGTCGGCCAGTGTTGATCACGGCACCGGACGTGACGAACCTGTTCAACTTTAGTTCAACCAATGGACGCGCGAATCGCCTGAAGGATCCGGTCCTGCCGGGTGGCGAGCAAACCCTGAACCGCTGGTTCGATACCACCGCCTTTGAACGGGCCGCCCCGTATACGCTTCCCACCGACAGCGTCAGCCAACCCCGGTTGCGCGGGCCCGGTCGGGTTAACGTGGATTTCTCCCTTCTCAAAAATACCTACTTCCGCGAAAGGTTCAACGTGCAGTTCCGCGCCGAGTTCTTCAACGTTTCCAATACCCCGGCGTTAGACGCGCGCGGGGCCACCACGGATGTGGCCAGTGCCCAGTTCGGGCAAATCGTGCAAGGGGGTAACCCGCGCAACATTCAATTTGGGCTCCGATTCGTTTTTTAAGCCGGTAGCATCGTTCCCCGTTTTGAGTCATACTGGAGCCGGATAGGCATGTTAAGATTTCTTTTCCTCCTGGCTCCAGTCGCGTTGGCCGCCGACCCGTTTACCTTCGGCGAAGCGCAATCTTTGTTGCGGACGAATTGTCAAAAATGTCACTCTGGCAAGGGTGCCGTGGGTGGTTTTGATGTGACTCAGTTCCCGGACGAGCAGTCCGTGATTGCTCGCTCGAAGCTTTGGAACCGCGTCGCCAATCGCGTGCGGGAAGGCGACATGCCACCCCCGGGTGCGCCCGCCGTTTCGATGGTCGATCGAGAGAAGTTCAGCAGTTGGATCACCACGAAACTGCATGCGGCGGCCTGCGCTGACGGCATCACGCCCCCCCCGTTTCCCTTACGCCGCTTGAACCGGAGCGAGTATACGGCCACCGTCCGCGACCTGCTCAATATTCCCGTCAACGCCGGGCGTAACCTGCCCGCCGATGGTGCCGGAGGCGAAGGCTTTGACAATGCCGCCGAGACGCTTTTCCTGTCTCCCATCCACGCCGAAAAGTATCTGGAAGCCGCCAAGATCGCCCTCGATTATGCCATGCGGGATCCGAAATCCCGCGCCGTTTTCTTGACGAAGGAGCCAGACGCCCGCGGCACTTTGACGGCGCTTCTCCCCCGCGCCTTCCGTCGTCCGGTTGACC
>JBKJLJ010000131.1:0-8012 GCA_046597015.1 Bryobacteraceae bacterium | reverse complement strand
GCCGGCGCCATTCGCGCTTACGCGATTGGACGGAATGATGTTTCCGGGAAATGGCGTATTTGAGGCGAGCGGATCGTTCACCACGCGGATTCGCCGGAAAAACGCGTTCGTAGGATCGAGTAGTTCACTGAAATTGCCCCGCCGCATGGCATCGGTCGGCACCGTCGCCGTCACCGTCTGCTCGCGCCGCCAGATCAGCCATTCCTGCGAGCCGAAAATGAACAGCTTCTCTTTGTTCTTATTGAATTTGCCCGGTATGTACACCGGGCCGCCAATGGTGTAGCCCGGTTGATTAAACCGAAACGGAGCGGCGCGGCGGTAGTCATCGCGTACCGGACTCTGGTTCCGCGTCCAACTGTTCGCGTCCAGGGCGGAATTCCGAAAGAACCACCAACCCGTGCCGTGAAAATCCTTGGTACCGCTTTTGGTCACAAATCGCATCTGGCCGTCCATCGCCCGCCCATACTCGGCTGGATAGGTCGAGGTCAGCAGTTGCACCTCTTGAATCGTGTCTACGTTCAACAGGCCTACTTGGGCGGATCCAGTAAAATCCCCGCGGGTCCGCATAGCGTTTACGCCATCGATGGTGATGTTGTTTCCGTTGCGGCGTCCTCCGTTAATGGAGAAGCTTTCGTGCATATTGTTCGGGTTGAAATTGTTGAAATTGCCGCCAACCACACCGGCCTTTAATAGCGCCAGATTGATGGGGTTTCGACCATTTAACGCCAGATCGGTAATCTGCCGCGCTTCCACGACGCGCCCGATCTGCGCGGTCTCCTGGGACAACTGTACGCCGGTCGCCTCCACCGTCACTGAGTCGCTTACCGCGCCCAGGTCAAGACTCACATCGACAGTACTGCGGGTGGCGATGTCCACCTTCACGTTGGTTCGCACAAAACGTTTGAAGCCAGGCGCTTGGATACTGACTTCGTAGAGCCCCACCGGCAGGTTCGTCAGAACGTAGGAGCCATTCTCACCTGTGTCCGTCGAACGAGAGCCCCCTTGAATACTTGTTGCGGTTACACGGGCGCCAGTTACGCTCGCCGAACTAGCGTCAAGCACGGTACCGGCAATCTGCCCCTGATCCTGCTGTGCCATGGCCGGCAAAGCGGCCAAGCAAAGTACAACTGAAATCGCTACCATCGATGTCTGTTTCATATCTCGCTCCTGGTCTCTGCTCAGCTTGGTGTTGTGTTCTTGAGTAGGTGCTCGGGTGTCGATCAGCGGCACACTGGCCGACGCGACTAGGGCAACGGCACCGCAAAGCAGGCCATGTACTTCACCGCCTCGGAACGGAGCATATCATAATCGACAGAACCTTTTGGAGACTGATCGAAGTGGGTGGCCGAACTCCCTACGGGCCCGGAATTGAGGAACGCAGACCGGGAACGACGCGTTGCAGCCGCTTGACCGCTGACCTGATTCAAAGCAGAATAAAAGGCAAGTGAACGCAAGCATTAGTAAGCGATGCAAAACCGTGGCTCTGGTGGCCCTGCTCGTCGTGGCGCTGCCAGCTATCGCCTCAGCGGACGATTTCGAGGAACGTAAGATTGCCCTTTGGGCGCTGCGAAAAGGCGGCCGGGTGCTTCTGCAGGGCGGCTCGGAATATGTCAGCGATCCGATGGACCTACCCGCGGGCAAGGTTCGGATTGTTGGTATCGACATGCACGGAACTGTCGTCCCGCCCAAAGAATTGGGGCCCCTCAGCCAGCTTCCCGAGTTGCGGGAAGTCTTTCTCCCGGCCCGCGTCTGGAGCCCCACCTTTGACAAAAAATCTGAATACGCCGACGAGATGTTCGATTTCCTGGCGCACTCGACGAAGCTGGAGAAGTTCGAAGCCGGCTTGACCACGCTGGCCTACCTCCGCCTCGGCGAAGCGGGTTTGCAACGCTTGGCTCCACTCACCCAGTTGAAAGACCTGCGAGTGGCACTCGTGACGATCAAGAGCCCGAAAACCCTTGCTCCGTTCGTGAACATGGAGTACCTGGACCTGAACGACGCCAACATCATGGACGAGATGATGCCGGGGCTATCGGGCATGAAAAAACTACGCCGGCTAACCATGATCGGAACGCTGATCACCGATGAGGGCCTGAAATATATCCAGGACCTTACCTCGCTCGAAGAACTGGATCTATACGGCGTCCGGATCACCGACACTGGCGTGAACTATCTCCGAAAGCTAACCAACCTGCGGCGGTTAAATCTGCTCGGGGCGCAGATTACCGATCAGAGCGCGGACGTTTTGGCGGGGATGCCGCAGTTGACCGAACTGAACCTTTACCGGAGCCGCCTTACCAACGCTGGCTTATCGAAATTGCAAAAATTGCCCAAGCTTCGCTTGCTCGATGTTCGCTACAGCGGTGTTTCCGAGGCAGGGGTGACCGCGCTGCGAGCCGCCAATCCGCGCTGCCGGGTGGCCTTTGTGAATAAGATGGCGGCGCAGAATTTGCCTGCGGCGGACGCCGCACCGAAGGGCACTACGCCCAAAGCAATCACCGCCTGGGTGGAATCCATTGGAGGCCGGGTGCGGCTGAGCGAAGGGCGGATTCATGCCATTTCCCTGGCGCGGGTGCCGTTCAATGACAAGCAACTGGGCCACCTGCGGAATCTTGCCACGCTGGAAGCGCTGGATCTGGAAGGAACCGATGTGAGTGACCTGGGCCTGGAAACCATCTCCGGGCTCCCCGCGATTCGAGACTTGAATCTTAACTTTACGTCGGTCTCAGACCGGAACTTGAAGAGCTTGTCCAAGCTGACCCAGCTGACGAGATTGTCCTTGGCGGGAACGCTTGTCGAAGGAACCGCGCTAGGAGCGTTGGCTGGACTAGCCGAACTCGAGGAACTCGACTTGAACTCGAGCCGACTTACCGACGCAGGGATGCCTCACCTGGCGAAACTGACCCATTTGCGCAGGTTAGCGCTCAGCAACACCGATGTATCGGATGCGGGTCTCGAGCCGCTCGCCGCAGCCGCGAACCTGGAGCAATTGGATCTGCGCGGCGTCGATGTGGGCGACGAGGGGCTGCGGCGCATCGCGCGGCTTGGCTCCTTGCGCGACTTGAATCTGAATCACGGGCGCTTCACGGACAAGGGGTTGGCTCATCTGAAGGCCCTGCCGAAGCTGGAGCGATTGCGACTGGTGCATACGCGGCTGACGGATGCCGGCGTTGTCCATTTGGCCCAGATGAAGTCGCTACGATCTTTAAAGCTGGACTACACGAAGGTTACCGACAAGGGAATCGAGTTGCTCGCTTCTCTTCCCCTGGAGGACCTGACGCTGGATAGCACCGACGTGACCGACAAAGGGGCCGCGCGGCTGGCCGCCGTCCCTAGTTTGAAGGCGCTGGATCTGTACCACACGCTGGTTTCCGAAGTCGGATTCCGACTGCTGCGAACTTCGCTCCCCCAATGCAACGTCTTTTGGGAGAAGGAATCCGCCCTGCCGACGAGGCGCCACCTATGAACCGCCGTCATTTCGCGAACCTGTTCCTGCCTTGGCCCGCCCTCGCCGCTCCCGCTTCGCAACCGGAATGGATCGCCCGGCTCGGCGGAACTGTCGAGACCAGCAAGGCCGGAGAGATCGTTGCCGTGAAGCTGCGCGGTACGTGGGTGAACGATTCCGAACTCCTCGAAATCGCTGCGCTGCCGAGCCTCGAACGGCTGGACCTATCGCATACCCGGATCTCGGATGAAGGGCTGCTGTTTCTGCGGCCCGCCAAGCGGATCCGCGAATTGAACCTGCTGTACGCCGAACAGATCACCGACCAAGGGATGAACGCGATTAAACAATGGGGCCAACTGCGGAGTCTGAACGTGCGCGGTACGCGGATTGGCGACGGCACGATGGCGAGCGCCAGCGGGTTGCCTACGATCGAGTCGCTGGATGTGACGGGTACCGCCATCACCGAAAACGGACTGGACAGCTTGATTCCGCTCGTTAAGCTAAAGCGCCTGGAAATCGGCCGCAACCGTCTGCGCGAAGATTCGCTGGTCATCCTGAGGCTGCTGACCGATCTCGAGTGGCTGGACCTGAGCGGCCCGCGCTCGGTGAATCGCAATCAGCGCTCGGATGGCAATGCAATGGCCGCGGCCCTAGTGGACGCGATCGGGGAGCTGAGCCACTTACGAGTGCTGAAGCTAGGCCACTTGAACATCGACACGGACGGGCTGAAGACGCTGGCCCCCAAGTTGGATCGCGTGGAGAAGCTTGGTCTTGAACTTTGTCCCCGGATTGACGAGGCCTCGCTGACGGTCTTGGCTTCGTGGCGGAGCCTGAAGCAGGTTGATCTGCAGGAGACTGCTGTATCGGTGGCGGCACTGACCAAGCTACAGGAGGCGCGGCCGGATCTCCGCGTGCTGACCGGGCCGTTTCCGGTAGGCTAGATTACGTAAGAATTCCCGGCAGCTTCTTGGTGGCGGTCGGGAGCGGGCCCAACCCGGCGTTCAATACCCCGTCGGTAAGCGTCTGATAGAAATCCCCAACGTTCCCGGCGACTCGCGTATGGCGGCCATGGACCAACCGGTCTCGCGAACCCGCCAATACGGAAATCATGCCGCTCGCCTTGTGCAGATTTGCCTCGGCGTGCTCGTGGACGAATACAAGCAGCGAGTTATCGAGGAGCGTCCCGGCGCCCTCGGGGATCGACTTGAGCTTGCTCACGAGGTAAGCAAACTCTTCGACGTGCCAGCGGCAGATATCGCGGAGAATCCGCTGCCCTTCGGCTCCTCCCGCACCGGGCGCTTTCCCGTCCTTGTGCGTATAGTCATGATGGCGCGCGGCGGTATGGCCGAGCCACGGGAAGCGCGCCAGTCCCTGGCACTTTGTGAGCATGTAGCTGGCTACGCGGGTCTGCTTCGTCGCCAAAGCATAAGCCAGCAAATCGCTCTGAATTTTCGCAATGCGCGGCCAGTCCTTCATGTCGAAGTCTTCGCCGGGCGGGGTGACGCGGCGGAACTCCGGGGGCAGCGAGGCGATGGAACGCTCTAGATCGCGAACGGAGGAGAGGTGCTCGTCGAGCCGCTTGGAATCTTCCACCGGCAGGCCTTTGCGGAGTTCGCCGGCGCTTTCGCGCACCGCGTCCAGGATGCTGCGTTTGCGCGTGACCCAACCCTCGTCGCGTGCGCCGAACAACCGGTCGAATAATCGATGTGGAATTTCTTCGGGAGGCAGGGGGCGGTCCGGCCCGGCCCAGCTCATGTTCTTCTGCATCGCGCCGCCGAACGATTCCTGCGAAACGCCGATTTGGAGCGAGCGGAAGCGGGTGTCCGATCCGATCTTGCCGGCGACCAACTGGTCGAGGGAGGGTCCGCTGGGACCACGGCCGGAGAAGCGTGTGCAGGTCATCAGGGCGCTCATGGCGGTGGAATGACCGTCGAAGGCCGTATTGACGATCGCTGAATTGTCGAGGCCGCTGACGATATGAACATCGTTGCGGAGCCGGGCGAGCGGATCGAGACAGGGGGTGAGCGCGTAAGCAGAGCCGGTTTCGTCTGGGATCCAGTAGCGTTCCGGAATGCCGTTGCCGTTGAACCACAACACGAAGCGCCGTTCGATGGGAGCAGCCTCGGCGGCGTAGGCCGTGCCGTGGGAGTTGAACATGCTCACAAGCGGCGGGAGCCCGACCGTGACGGCCGCCTGGGCCACCGAGAATCCTTGCAACAAGGTACGGCGGGATAGCCGCTGGCGTTTGGTAATTACGTTGCTCATGGGGTGACTCCGTTCTTAAAATACGACACTAACAGGTCCTGGAAGCGGAATCCCGATTCCTGGAAATCCTTCAATACCTTCTGTATTAGGGGGGCATCGCTGCGGGTTTCGTGCCGCCCGGCTTGATAGCGGAACACTTGCTTCACGATACATTCCTGGCACTGGCCCGTTTTAGCCAGAATCTCTCCCAACTCGCGAGGATTCGAGAAGTCGGAATTGGGAACGCCGGTCAGATGACCGGTGGTGTCTAGATCCAGCAGCACCTGCTTCTTCGGAACTTTGGCTTCATGTTCATCGGGATAAAAGAGTAGCTTCGCCTTGGCGTGATAGATGCCCACCGCATCGAACTTCTCGAGCGCAAAGCCGATCGGGTCAACCAGGGAGTGACAGCCCGCGCACGCCGGGTTGACGGTGTGCGCCGCAAGGCGCTCTCGATTGGTGCGGGGAAGCGCTTCGTCCACCGGCGGCAGATTGGTATCGACGCCCGGTGGCGGTGGGGGCACTTGCTGGCAGAGGAACTGCTCGCGGACGAAGATGCCGCGAGACGTTGGCGCGGTATCTTCGGGCTTGCTGGTCAGGGTGAGAAACAGGGCATGGCCCAAAACACCGGCCCGATTCTGCTCCCTCGGAAACACGATGCGTTCGAAATCCTGGGCGGGGGCCGGCACCGCGTATACGGTCGCCAATTCGGTGTTCACAAAGCCGTAGTCGGCGCGGAAGAGGTCCATGAAGTTGCGATCGTTCCAGACGAGATCCGCGACGAAACGTTTTTCCTCTTCGACCATGGAATTGACTAGTTCCCGGCTGAACATGGGGTAGGTACGGCGTTCCCGCGCGGCAGTTTGGGCACGGTCAAACCGCAGCCATTGCGAGGCGAACTCGTCGAGCCCTTGGCGGGCGCGTGGATCCCGGAGCATCGAGCGCACCACGGTGGCGACCATTTCGGGCGAATTCAGTTCGCCGCGTTCGGCCCGGTCAAGCAGGGCATCATCGGGCGTCGTGTTCCACAGGCCGTAGGCAAGCCGACTGGCGATGGCGTATGGCTTCCATTCCGGCCGAGACGCTTCGTCCATCCAAAAGAGAAAGGCCGGGGCCTGGAGAGCGGCTTCGATGACTGCTTGGGCACCCCGCAAAAACTCCCGTTCGTTTTTGAAGAGCGCCCGGTAGCGGATCAACTCCTGCGGTTCGAGCGGACGGCGAAAGGCGCGGCGGCCAAAGGTCCGAATGAACTTGTCACGACAAGCGGCGGGATCCTTCTGGAAATCGCAAGGGACCAACTTGCGAGAATCGCCGCGGCGGAAGACGTGGCCGGCGATGCGCTCGGCGGTCTGGCTGTACGTCTCGATCAAGGTGGGGGAGAGCGATTGCGACTGGTACTGATTCTTGAATCCGTCGACGAAATCTTCCGGCGGAAACTGGCTGGAGACGTCAGTGGCTTCCTTCAAGAGATCGCGGACCGTGTTCGCATACTGTTGGTGGGTCAAGCGGCGCAGGACGGCCCGGTTGGTCTTACCGTAACTGAAAGCCTCGGTTTGGCGATACTGGGCGGCAAGCCGGGCCTGAGCTTCCGGCATGGTGGCCAGATACTGGATCCATTGCCGGAGGGTCGCCTCCTGCGGGCTCCCTGGCTTGATCCGCTCGGCTCCCCCGTGGCTCACCCGCTGTGTGGGTTTGCGCAGCAGCAGAGAGTCTTGGGGGTTCTTGCGGTCGACGAGGTTCACCAGCGATTCGCCGAACTTTTCAATTCGTTCTGCGCTCGCGTCTTCAGGCGGGAAGTGCAGCCGGGTGCCGGAAGCGACGCCTTCGGGCACGTGGCAGCGGTGGCATCCCGCGGCTTCGAGCACGGGATACAGCGTCTCTCCGAAACGATACGGCATCTGGGCCCGCATCAGTGACGGTACGCCAGCGGCTAGCAAAACTGTGACAGTGGCCCGTAGGCGAAGAGAAGCATTCGAAAGCACTGTGCCCGTAGATTATCAGAATTTCACGCGGCATTTCACGCGGCGAACCAAAAGCTATCTGCTGTCTGAAATTATTTCGTCATTGGCTTGCGTTTTGCTTGCTTTTCGTCTACGATTTTCAGTCATGCGAAGCTTCATGAAACTATATCCATTTTTACTGCTGCTTTTGACGTGCTTTCCCGCCTGGCCCCAAGCGAGCAATAGTACGGTTCGCGGCGTGGTCCGTGACCAGGCACAAGCCGTCGTGCCCGGTGCCGATGTCACCCTCACGAATACGAATACTGGAGTAGCGCGCGCCACAAAGTCGAATGAATCGGGCTTGTACGTCTTCCCGGCGGTTG